>DKLL01000011.1:8042-16700 GCA_002455755.1 Acinetobacter sp. UBA6641 | reverse complement strand
AAATGACATGGTACAAGGCCGCTAATTCCAGTTTCCTGCTGGCAGCATTGTAGTTTTTGATAAAGGCTATGTCGATTACCAATGGTATGCAAATCTGACTGCTCAAAACATTGGATTTGTCACACGTTTTAGGCCTAAATCTGTGTATCAGGTGATCCAGCAACATCCAGTGCTTGAATCCAAAGGTATTCTAAAAGATGAAACCATTCAGCTGAATAGCGCACATGCCCTAAAAAGAAAAGCCCCAGTGTTAAGAAGAATTGAATATAGAGATCAGCAAAGTGGCAAGCACTTTAGCTTTCTCAGCAATAACTTTCATTTAGCCGCCTCTACCATTGCAGCGATTTACAAAGACCGCTGGAAAGTAGAATTGTTCTTTAAAGCGATTAAACAGAATCTGAAATTAAAAGCCTTTTTAGGCCGAAGCAGGAACGCGATTCAGACGCAAATTTGGATTGCGATGATTGCCTATTTACTGGTGAGTTTCGCTCAACATTTAGGGAAAGCGGGTTGGACAGTTCAACGCTTACTCAGAATAATTCAAGTGAATTTATTTGAAAGAAAAACTTTAAAAGCTTTATTCTCACCCGATAAAATCCCCATCAAACAAGAGGAAGCTCATGTGAGCTTCCTCTTGTAAAAATTGTGGGACAGCAGTGACATCAATGGTGCTTTTTTTATGAGCTAGTTCTTACTTATTTTTTCGCAGGAACAGATGCTTCAGTAGTGATATTTACAGTAATCTTATCGCCCACATTCGGAACATAACCGCCAACACCAAATGCTGAACGGTTAAAAGAAGTCGTTGCATTGAAACCAATAGACTCTGCTTTAGTCATTGGGTGTACCCCCTGTTTATTTAAAACTGCATCTAAAACCACCGGTTTGGTTACATCTTTTACGGTCAGGTTACCCGTGATTTTGTATTTGTTTTTACCTAAAGCTTGAACCTTGGTACTTTTAAAAGTGATGTTCGGGTATTTGGCAGCATCAAAAAAATCTGCTGTTTTTAAATGCTCATCCAATGCCTTGACATTGGTATTTAAACTCGATAAAGGAATCGTCACATTCACAGATGAATTTGCAGGTTTTGCATTATCAACGTTAATGGTACCTTGAATGTCGCTAAAGTTTGCAGATGGGGTAGAAAAACCAAAATGGTTCCAGCTAAATACAGTCGCTGTATGGGTTGGGTCAATTTGGTAAGCCACAGGCTTTGCCAAAGACAATGTTGCTACCGATGCTACCGCCAAACCTAAAGTTATTGCTTTGAAATTCATGTGTCATTATCTCGCTTTGGAATGGTTATTAGTCTATACCTTTCTTATCTTAATTCACCGATATACATAAAACGATATGTTGCAAGAATAGAACAATTACTGGTTATCTAGCCCTATAAATGAAATGATAAAATCACCTAATCTTAATATATTGATAATCATCACAAATTATTTTAAACCCTGATCCGCAGCTTTATTGGTTTTGTCGCTTCTGTCTGTTTTTATTAAGAATTTCATACAAAAATATACAGTTTATAAAAATCATGATGAAGTCATCAAAATTGCGCTCTGCCTAACTGATGATTTTTAAATGTCCAAAATAATCAAAGCCCCGACTGGGGCTTTTTAAAGGTCTTTCATCTTTATAACTTTTCAACCAGAATACGGTCGATTTGCTTCAAGCCGGTATGCTTTTCATGATTCTTACGGCGAATCTTAATCACCTTGTCTTCCTGCAAGTCTTGCAGCATCAGTTCAACCGCAACCATGGCATCAAGTTCAAGGTCTGCACCAATCCATTTCTGTTCACCAGCATCCATCAGGACAATTTCATCATTAATCTGATCATAAAGGCTCATATTTTCCTCACTTGGGGCAATCATGCACCCCGGGCTGAATACTGTATGAATGAATTAATTTTAAACCTGTAGCTTTAAATCATTCGTTACAAATCGTTATTTTGCAATAAAAAACGCCCCTTCTACTGGGGCGTCTTTTAACCGGCTAATCGAATTGATTAAGCGGTAATTTCTTTCACAGCTGCAACCACTGCTTCAGTGGTAATATCGAAGTATTGGAACAAATCTTTTGCAGGCGCAGATTCACCGTAAGTGGTCATCCCGATCACGCGACCATCCAGACCCACGAATTTCCACCAGTAATCCACATGCGCAGCTTCAACGGCTACACGCGCACGAATATGAGATGGAAGAACCGCTTCACGGTAAGCAGCATCCTGTTTCACAAACTCTTCAGCACATGGCATAGAAACTACACGCACACCTTCAAGCTGCGCATAAGCTTCCATTGCCAATGAAACTTCAGAACCTGTGGCAATAATGATGGCTTTTAATTCACCTTTTTCTTCAGCCAGAACATAACCACCTTTAGCAACGTTCTCAATTTGCGCTTGAATACGGGTCTGGAATGGCAAGTTTTGACGAGAGAAAATTAACGCGGTAGGACCTTCACTACGTAACAATGCAGATTTCCATGAAATAGAAGCTTCTACAGTGTCACATGGACGCCAGGTATTTAAGTTTGGCGTGCCACGTAAAGAGGCGATCTGTTCTACCGGTTGATGCGTAGGACCATCTTCACCCAGACCGATTGAGTCATGGGTATAAACGTGGATGACACGCTGTTTCATTAATGCAGACATACGTACTGCATTACGCGCATATTCCATGAACATCAGGAATGTTGCAACGTAAGGGATGAAACCGCCATGCAGTGCTACACCGTTGGCAATTGCAGTCATACCAAATTCACGTACGCCNNGCGCACCTTTCCAAAGCGTCAGGTTAGAACCTGCCAGGTCAGCAGAACCGCCCAGAACCTCTGGCAATAATGGTACAAGTGCCTGAAGTGCATTCTGGCTGGCTTTACGGGTTGCAATGGTTTCTGCTTTTGCATTCACTTCAGCAATATAAGCATCTGCTTTAGCGACGAAGTCAGCCGGTAATTCACCGCTTAAACGGCGTTTAAGTTCAGCTGCTTCAGTTGGGTATTTTGCGGCATATGCTGCAAAAGTTTCATTCCATGCAGATTCAGATTGAGCACCCTTGTCTTTGGCATCCCAAGCTGCATAAACGTCAGCAGGAATCACAAATGCTTCTTCTTTCCAGCCCAACGCTTCGCGAGTCAATGCGATTTCGTCGTTACCCAGTGGCGCACCGTGGCAATCTTCTTTACCTTGTTTGTTTGGTGAACCCAGGCCAATAATCGTTTTACAGATAATGATGGTTGGCTTAGCCGTTTCAGCTTTTGCTTCTACAGTTGCCTGACGGATCGCATCGCTATCGTGGCCATCCACTTTAATCACTTGCCAGCCATAAGATAAGAAACGTTGTTCTGTATCGTCAGAGAACCAGCCTTCAACTTCACCGTCAATAGAAATGCCGTTGTCGTCATAGTAAACAATTAACTTACCTAGACCCAAAGTACCCGCCAGTGAACATGCTTCATGTGAAACACCTTCCATCAAGCAGCCATCACCCAGGAAACAGTAAGTGAAATGGTCTACAACCTGGATGTCATCTTTGTTGAATTGAGCAGCCAAGGTTTTTTCAGCTAAAGCAAAACCAACCGCATTGGCAATACCCTGACCCAATGGACCAGTGGTGGTTTCAATCCCTGGTGCATAACCTAATTCTGGGTGACCCGGAGTTTTAGAATGTAACTGGCGGAAAGATTTTAAATCTTCGATAGAAAGATCATAACCGGTCAAATGCAATAGCGCATATTGCAACATAGAACCATGGCCATTAGACAATACAAAACGGTCACGATTTGCCCATTGCGGGTTTTGCGGGTTGTGATTTAAAAATTCACGCCAAACCACGTCAGCGATGTCTGCCATCCCCATCGGAGCACCTGGATGTCCTGAATTTGCTTTTTGCACAGCATCCATTGCCAATACACGAATTGCGTTTGCAATACGACGTTCGTTAAGCGGGGTTGTCATAGGTCAGAGTCCAACTAAATCGTTTAAAGAAGATGATGAATAGGAAAATTCAAAGCTGGCTATATTGTCTTAAAAAAATGGCAAGGGGTAAAGCCTAATACTCAACATTTCACTATTTATTCGTGACTNNATGACATTTTAACGATTATTCTGCTGCATTTTGGTTATTGAATTTAGCATTCAAAGTTATTCATCTTTCACAGAATCTTTTTTTGTTCTTCTTTGACAAATTTCCAGGTTGAAATCAACATAAATTACATTTTAGCTCTACCAAGGCATAAAGAAAGATTCAAAAAGCTGAAAATGAATTAAATTCACCTTACAATTAACACAATGAAAATTTTAATACTTTTTAACTTTTATTTTTCTGTCGTTTCCCTTTTACGTACTTTAATTGCCTAAAGTTTACACAGCTTAAATTTTGTTAAAAAATAAATATCTAATATTTATAATATTTTTAATTAAAAATACATTTATAAACGTTCAGAGAGGTTTCCACTCAAACCCCAAAACGCTTTTCAAGCATCGATTACATATTTAATTAACAAAACTCCTAGTGGGTAAAATTGCAATTTTCCAGCTCAATTTTGACTACTTATCAGCTTTTTAGATACGCATATCAATTAAAAAGTCGTTGAATTGAAATAAATTCATCCATTTTTATCGTCTAGAACTAGTCCAAAAGTCCAACTCGATGTAACATATTGCGTCTTTTGAATTAACTGTGATAGGACTTATGCGCGAGTACGCTGTATTTACCTCGGAATCTGTAAGCGAAGGCCATCCAGATAAAATGGCTGACCAAATCAGTGACGCTATTTTGGATGCAATCTTAAAAGAAGACCCATATGCCAGGGTTGCTTGTGAAACGCTTGTAAAAACAGGTGCGGTAGTACTTGCGGGTGAAATCACAACAACGGCGAATGTTGACTTCGAAGCAATTGTGCGTCAAACCGTAAATGGCATCGGTTATCACCATTCTGACCTCGGTTTCGATGGTTCAACCTGTGCCGTAATCAACATGATTGGCAAACAGTCTCCTGAAATTGCTCAGGGTGTTGACCGTCAAAAACCTGAAGATCAGGGTGCCGGCGACCAAGGCTTAATGTTTGGTTATGCCAGCCGTGAAACTGACGTGTTAATGCCAGCTCCAATTTCATATGCACACCGCTTAATGGAAAAACAGGCTGAGTTACGCCGTAATGGTGCATTACCATGGTTACGTCCAGATGCGAAAAGTCAGGTGACTTTTGCCTATGAAAACGGTATGCCTGTTCGCTTGGATGCAGTGGTTCTTTCTACCCAACACGATCCTGAAATTTCACAAGCCAATCTTAAAGAAGCTGTGATTGAAGAAATCGTGAAGAAAATCATTCCAGCTGAAATGTTCCATGCCGACACCAAATTCCACATCAACCCGACCGGGATGTTTGTGATTGGCGGTCCTGTGGGTGACTGTGGTCTGACTGGCCGTAAAATCATTGTAGATACTTACGGCGGTATGGCTCGTCACGGCGGCGGTGCTTTCTCTGGTAAAGATCCATCTAAAGTTGACCGTTCAGCAGCTTATGCTGGTCGTTATGTTGCGAAAAACATTGTTGCTGCCGGTCTGGCAGATAAATGTGAAATCCAGGTGTCTTATGCCATTGGTGTTGCAGAGCCTACCTCTATTTCAATCAATACATTTAATACAGCAAAAGTGCCAGAAGAATTCATTATTCAATTGGTTCGTGAGCACTTTGACTTGCGTCCATACGGCATCACCCGCATGTTGAACCTGATTCAACCGATGTACAAGCAAACTGCAGCTTATGGTCACTTTGGCCGTCAAGGTTCAGACACTGCATTTACCTGGGAAAAAACCGATAAAGTCGAAGCACTTAAAACCTCTGCCGGACTGTAATTTTTCCATCAAAAAAGCCCACATTTGTGGGCTTTTTTATTTCTGCTTTAAAATAATATACAAAAGCCTAAAATGTTATGATCAATCATCTTTATATGGCATAGGATAAAAACATGGCCGTTATTCTTCAAGTTGACTTCCCTTCTCAAGGTCCATTTGGCGAGGAAATGAGTCAAGCCTATCAACAACTTGCCGAAAGCATTAATCAGGAAGATGGCCTGCTATGGAAAATATGGACAGAAAATAGTGCCAATCAGGAAGCAGGCGGCATCTATTTCTTTGACAGCCAAGCCAATGCAGAAAAATACTTACACATGCACACTGCACGTCTGCAAAGTTTTGGCATCGAACATATTCGTGGAAAAATCTTTGAAGTGAACCAGGCTCTATCTGCCATCAATCACGCAGACTTTTTAAATATCTAAAAATTGATCCTCACAAAAATCCTGATCATCAACAATCAGGATTTTTTTCAATCCTTCAAACCGAAGTCTATGATTGTCTGGAACTAATCACTTCGAGTACGGAGGACTGCACAGGAACGTCTTGATGGTCCTGCAAATAAACATGGACTATTGCAAAAACAATGACTGCTGCCAAGCAGGTTAAAATACAAAAAATCCAGAAACCGTAAGGACTTTTTATATTATGTGAACCGCAATTTGTGCATTTTTTTTCGGTTGATTCAACAACCTTGTTACAACAGGCACAATGATATTGATATAACATAACACTACTCCCACCATTTTTGTTTTTATTTTCCACCCTTTGAACTGATGGACTGGAGTCTCAATAAAATCTTAATCCAGTCTTTTTTTAGATACAAGCCTATTAATCAACACGTAAAAAAACACCCCAACAAAAATATTTCCTCTCATCCCTTAAAATATTAATTTTTAATGAAAGATACTCACACAGCAGCAAAACTCAGAGCTATTATTCGTAACATATCGGAAGCCATGATGCTTAAATCTGTATGTTTAAATCTATCTGCTTCCACCCGCTCATATTTTTAGTAAAATAGCAGTGAATAACCTGGAGGATCGGATGGTTCAACTGATTAAAAAAGGCGGCTTACGTGAACGTGCTAACCGCAGTCGTAGCTACAAAGGTTCAGAAAATACTGAAGCAAACCTGAAACCTAACCGTTATGTACAGCCACAAAAAAATAAGGAAATAATACCTGCTACTCCCCCCGCTATATCCGTGTCTGATGAAGCCGGTCCAGATAACTAAGACATGGCAAATGCGTTATACCATAACCAGATGGCAAAAATCAGAAATAATCCCCCTGAAATCACATCAATATAACTGCCAGAACGCTGATAGGCAGTTTTAATTTTTGGTATGGATAAAATGAGCATCAGTACAGTAAAAACCAAAAAGGTTTGTATCGGAATAATAATCGCCAGCTGGGTTTTTAAATGGCTTGAAGCTGAAGAACTTAAGGCCAGTGAAAAAACACTACTAAAATAAATCAGCGTTTTGGGATTGGACAGATTGGTAAATAAACCCAAGAGAAAATGGTTTTTAGAATCAGGTGTCACGCATTGTGGATCATGATCCAAACCGGTTTGCTGCTTCAGGGTTTTTACACCTCCGCTTAACATGGCCCACCCCATACGGGCCAGAAATAATCCACCGACCAACATTAAAACCTGTTGAATCCATGGAAACTGTTGAATAAGTACAGTAAAGCCCATCAGGGTTAGCACAACCCACACCAGAATACCGACTGAAATACCCAGAATAATCTTGAGTGTATTGGCTCTTGAAGTTGAAGCCGAGCTTTTGGCAATCAGCAAAACATCCGGCCCCGGGCTTAGTTGTGCAACAAAATGCAGTGCACAAATGGTCAAAAGCAATGACATAGAAATAGGAGAAATTTTAAAAAGCAGTATTATATCGTTTGTTCAATTTTTTGCATGTATCAAACAGCAAGTCGACCAACAAAAAAATCGAAACATAAAAAAAGCCGAATTATGATTCGGCTTTAAAAAAGATCAATAATTTATTTATTCACATCTTTCATTTCAATTTTTTTCGCATCAGGTGTCACTTCACGCGCTTCACCATCAATAATGCTGGAATCGCGACGTGGTGAACCGCCTTGCTGCATGTCTTGCATTTGACGCATTAAATCTGCAAATGGGTTTTGACCCTGAGCATCACCGCCCATGCCATTCATATTGCCCATCATGCCACCCATCATTTTATCCATCATGGCTTGCTGACGTTTGGCCATGGTTTTCATCATGAGATTTTTAAATGCATTCTGTACACCTGGAATCAGGATTAACAATGCCAAGACATCGGTGATCAAGCCCGGAACCAGCAGGAAAAAGCCGGCCAGAATTTTAGGCAGATTATTGGTCAATGCAGGATCACCAGTCATTTGACCCATTTGCATTTGCTGCATTTGTGGCATCAAACCGGTTGCATATTTACGAATCAGGTTCATACCGATGAAAAAGGCAATCACAAACCAGAAAAATACGTACCACATGCTGCCAACGAGGTCACCCACACCAATCCAGACAAAAACTTCCAGGATTAAGCCAACCAGTACAATAAGAAATAATTTCATGAAAATTAATCTAATCTCAACAAAATGAATAAGGTGTAGTCATTAACTGCTTAATCACTATCAAGCTTTTTTGCTACGCTTATGTAACAATATGGGCGATATTTTATTTTTAAAGGGTTTGCATGTCACTAATTATCGGTATTGACCCCGGTTCACGCTTAACAGGTTACGGCATCATCGAAAAAGATGGGCAAAAATTAAC
>DKLL01000011.1:0-8030 GCA_002455755.1 Acinetobacter sp. UBA6641 | reverse complement strand
ATTGGTGAATCTGGATTTGCAGGTGGCTGAATATACTGCCCGCCAAATCAAGCAGTCTGTGGTCGGTTATGGTGCTGCCGATAAGGAACAGGTTCAGATGATGGTGATGCGGATTTTAAATTTAAGCATTAAACCACAGCAGGATGCTGCCGATGCCTTGGCTGCTGCGATTTGTCATGCCCATGCCTCAGGCAGTATGAGTAAAATGGCGGTACTGAATGCCTTGGGTGGCATGGCTCGTGGTCGTAGCCGTTATAGCGGTAGAAGACGTTAAGCACGTTTAAAGATAAGGTGCAAAATCTTTTCGCATTTCCCGGACCGAGGGTTGTTTACTATAAGTAAAGGTCACTCTCCATCCAAAATTTCGTATATTCTTTTTCTGATTTTGGTCAATCCGAATCATGATCCGTTCTTCAAAATGATTCTGCGTATTGTGCTCACCGATAACAATCACACCATTTCTTTCAATGACTTTATATGAGCTAAATTCTTTTTGTACAATGTCTTTAAATGATCTGCGAGCTGAACCTGTATCAGCGCGCTGCGTATAAATAACAATGAATATACATAAGATCACGACTATAGCCACTATCAGATATTTATCCATCTTTCCCTCTTCATTATTCTTATCAAATTTTTATTTAACACAGTATTTTAAAATCTTTCAGATTTGAATCTGGCTGGACTGGTGTTTGAAGAATTCGTGAAACTTCTGCCCGACTCGGCCCTAACCAACTTCGTTTCAAAAGCTCCTGAATAACCTGCTCATCGCCCGCAACCAGGGCCTCTACCTCACCCGTGGGCAAATTTTTCACATAACCTTTCAGCTCTAATTCCAGTGCCTGCTGTGCAAACCAACGGCGATAACCCACACCTTGGACTTTGCCTTGAATGATTAGTTTCAGGGTCTTATTCATTATGATCACCTTGATTGACCACATGATAAATTGCTGTACTCATATGATGGGCCTGCAAACCACGCATACCTTTTTTAGCCAGCCAATCTCCAGCCAAAGCATGCAAAGTCACAATTTCATGCAGCTGGATTTGCTCTGCAAATTGCGCCTTTAAACTTGCAATCATGNNCCCATACCGGCATTGCCTGCGGTGCAAATCCACAGCTGATCTTGCAGAATCAGACTGCCTGAACCTTTCAGTACCCATTGTCCGGCATATTTTTCCTGAAGTTGATGAATGGCTGCTATCCGGTCGCTTTCAACTTCTTTTACCGAGCAAGCTAACAATTTTGCTGCTTCACCCGGATGCGGTGTGGCATAGCTATCCGGTTTTAATGTTTCTGGATGCTCGGCTAAGAACCACAGTGCATCTGCATCTAGCACCACCTGTAAATGTTCAGCGGCATTGATCTTGGGAAACCATTTAAAATATTGCTGTTCCGACCAGCTATCACGACCAAGCCCCATCCCAAAACTGACCGCATCAACATGATCTAAAAGCTGCTGAATCTCCGCTTTGGTCAAGGCATTGATATCCCGCAGCATGATATTCGGTGCACGGGCCAAAATTGCGGTGTGATGTTTTTCATGGCAGACAATGGTGACTTTACCTGCACCCGCAGCAAAAGCNNGCTTCGCGTTGCGGTAAATAGATGCTATGCGATGAAAGCTGGGCAATAGGCTTTAATTCGGCATCGGCAGGAATCAGGGAAATCACCTCTACCTGCCCTGCAAACTCCTTACCTTGTCCGGTAAAAAGTCCTGCCTTTAGGACTAGCGCGGTATAGGTATAATCTGCCTTGATGGCACAAGGTAAAGGCTGACCGTTGTTGGCGTGCAAGCCACTGGGAATATCAATGGCAATTTTCAAACCAGTTTGAGCATTAATTGTTTGAATGATCTGTTGCCAGTCATCATTCAGCTCACGATTTAAACCAATGCCAAACAAGGCATCAATAAAGCAGTCATAAGGTTTCTGAAAAGCAAAATCTGGATAAATTTTTATTCCTGCATCTACTGCTTCCTGACAGGCAGTGTGCAAATCTTTAGATGCACCCAGTTCGGCGGCGTAAATATCTACCTCAAGTCCGTATTGTTTTAGATATTTAGCCGTGAGATAACCATCCCCGGCATTATTGCCCTGCCCACAGCAGACCGCGATACTTTGTATATTTTGTTGCTGGAAAATGGCAACTAAGTGCTGTGCAATCGTCCACGCCACTTGCTGCATGAGGCCATAAGAACTGTTTTGCCTGGCAAACCAGCGTTGCTCCCAGGCTTGAATACTTTGGCTATGATAAACAGGGCTATGGTAAACTTGCTGAGGCATTGTTTTTCCTTTTTATATCATTATGGCTTCTTCCACAGCATCACAAAAAATTCCTTTAGATCAAACCGATCCTGAAGCGCTGAAAGCGTGGATTAAAGTGCAAGCTTTAGAACTTGGCTTCAGTGATTGTGTCATTGCCAAACCGGATGCTCAAGAAGAATTGCCACGTTTTCAGGAATATTTAAAACGTGGCTACCACGGTGACATGAAATTTCTGCAAGAAAATCTGGAAAAACGTGCCAATCCCGCTTTGCTGGTGCCGGGAACCAAAAGCATTATCTGTGTACGCATGAATTATCTGGTGGAAACACCCAAACCACGTTATGTACCGGATGAACCGAATGCCGCCATCATTGCACGTTATGCCCGCGGCCGTGATTACCATAAAACCATGCGCGGTCGCTTAAAGACCCTCGCGACGAAAATCCGGGAAAAGGTTGGAGATTTTGAATCCCGCCCCTTTGCGGATTCTGCGCCAATCTTTGAAAAGTCTCTGGCTGAAAATGCCGGCATGGGCTGGACCGGAAAACATACCCTGCTCATTCATAAAAAATCAGGATCATTTTTCGTTTTGGGCGAACTGTTTACCTCTCTTGATTTGCCTTTTGATGGTCCTACAAGCAAGCACTGCGGCTCGTGTACAGCATGTATGGATATTTGCCCAACCCGGGCCATTGTTGAACCCTATATGCTGGATGCACGTAAATGTATTGCTTACCTGACCATTGAGTATCAAGGCATCATTCCTGAAGAATTGCGCCGTGGGATTGGTAATCGTGTATTTGGCTGTGATGATTGCCAGCTGATTTGTCCCTGGAACAGTTTTGCCAAGAAAACCACAATTGAAGATTTTAATCCGCGACATGGTCTGGATCAGGTGAGTTTACTGGATTTATGGCATTGGGATGAACCGACCTTTTTAGCCAATACTGAAGGCAGCCCACTACGGCGTACCGGTTACCAAAGCTTTATGCGTAATATCGCGATTGGTCTGGGCAATGCGCCTTTTTCGACAGAAATTATTGAAACTTTAAGACAGTCTCGCGACCAGCATGATGAGATTGTGCAAGTCCATATTGATTGGGCGATTCGCGAGCAACTGGCTAAATCCAGTTGATTTTTAGGTCAAAATTAACAGTACATGGTCTATTTTTGATTTTCCAGATCATGACAAAGTTTTGCTTTTAGAAAAAATATAACCCCAAGATCAGTACAACTTTTATAAGATCCCAAAAAAACTTTGCAAGGATATTTGCAAGAAGAAGGTCCAGTTTGTAACTAAATATACAATCTTACATTTATAATAAATGGCAAAAATCAATCGTTAGATACTATAAGCTTTGGTCATTTATGCCTTGGGATTTGGCATAAATTATGTATGATAAAAGCCAATAACGAAGATGATTATGGAATTTCACTAATGAATGTACGTAATGACTGGACACGAGAAGAAATTCAGGATTTATACAACCAGCCTTTTTTAGATTTGATTTTTGAAGCACAGCGTATTCATCGTGAACATTTTGCTGCAAATACCATTCAGGTCAGCACCCTGCTTTCCATCAAAACCGGAAAATGCCCGGAAGATTGTAAATACTGCTCGCAGTCAGCACATTATGACTCCAAACTGGAAGCCGAAAAACGTATTGCTGTCGATAAAGTGATTCAGGAAGCCAAAGAAGCGCTTGCTTCGGGTTCATCACGCTTCTGTATGGGCGCCGCATGGCGTAATCCGCATGAACGCGATATGCCGTATGTACTGGAAATGGTGCGTGAAGTGAAGTCACTCGGTCTGGAAACCTGCATGACTTTGGGTATGCTCAATCAATCGCAGGCAGAACGTCTAAAAGATGCTGGGCTCGACTACTACAACCACAATCTGGATACCTCACGCGAATACTATTCCAATGTGATCAGTACCCGTACTTTTGATGACCGTTTAAATACTCTGGATTTTGTCCGTCAAGCCGGCATGAAAGTGTGTAGTGGCGGAATTGTCGGCTTAGGTGAAAGCAGCCAGGACCGGATTGGCTTATTGCACGAATTAGCAACTTTAGCCATTCACCCTGAATCTGTACCTATCAATATGCTGGTACCGATTGAAGGTACGCCGCTTGCAGATGTTGAAAAACTGGACATTACTGAATGGATTCGTACCATTGCGGTTGCCCGAATTATTATGCCTAAAAGTTATATCCGCCTGTCTGCAGGTCGCGAATCTTTATCTGATGCCAACCAGGCACTGGCTTTTATGGCAGGTGCCAACTCGCTTTTCTCTGGCGAGAAACTCCTGACTACTCCTAATGCCGGTGAAGGTAAGGATAAACAGTTATTTGACAAATTGGGGCTAATTGCAGAAAAAGCTAAACCAACGGTCAAAGAACTCTCGGTCGATGCCATGGCGAGTTAAACCGAGCAGTTAATAAAAAAGCCCACATTGGGCTTTTTTATTTAGAGAGAAGTAATCAATAGGCCATAACGCGCATTTAAGTAATTTCCTTTACGAATAATATCTGCACCATTGGCGTGATAAACCACCAGTTCTTGAGTCAAAGTGTCATAACTGAACGAATCAAAACAATCCTGATGATGGCTTAACCAGACCAAAGTGTCTGCTAACTGATCAGTCACAATGTAAGTGTTGGAAGTAAAGTCAATGCACATAAGTTTAATTTCAATCCATTTTTGAATATTTATTGTAACATTTTTGTAATTTTTTCTGTAAGTTTACAAAAAAATTTTAACCGATTATTTATCCTTAATACTTTAGATGTTTTACTTTAAAATAAAATTAACTGTTTATTTTAATTTATTTATTATTCATTCAATAAGTTTTATTTTTTACAATTTTTCAGCGCTCTTGGTCCCCAAGCCTGTTTTGCATTTTTTTATTTTTTTGCGAACCAGTTTACATTTTTTATTTTTAAGAATAATCTTCGCTTTACCAAGTTGATCAACAAAAAAAGATTCTACCGACAGAGTTAACACCATGAAAAAAATCGCATTAATCGCTGTTCTTCCTGTACTTGCTATCGCTCACGCAAACGCTGCTGACGGCACCATCACTATCAATGGCCTGGTTACAGATAAAACTTGTAATATTGTAAACAATGGCGGCAAAGACTTTACTGTGACCCTACCGACAGTTTCAAAACAGTCATTGGCAAATCCCGGTCNNAGTCATTGGCAAATGCGGGTCAAGTTGCGGGTCGTACACCGTTTACCATTAAACTTGCGAACTGCTCTGAAGGCAAAGTTGCCACTTATTTTGAACCTGGTACAACCGTTGATGTTAACTCTGGTCGTTTAAAAAACCAGGATACAACAGGTGCACAGAACGTACAAATCCAATTATTAGGTTCTAACAGCCAGTTTCTTCCAATCACCACCGCTGGTGCAAATGGTGCTCAAGCGAACTCTCAATGGGTTGACGTAGCGAAAGGTGGCAGTGCAGACTTGAACTACTATAGCGAATACTATGCTACTGGTGCTTCTACTGCTGGTAAAGTTACAACTTCTGTTCAATATACAATCATTTACCAATAAGTACTGGTTCAATTTCTGAGTTAAGTTGAATATTCAACTTAACTCTTTTGTTTTTCACTGGGTAACTTTAATGATTAATCAATTATCTTTTTGGAAAAAATGCGTTCTTGCTGCTGTACTCCCTATCAGCGCTGCCCATGCAGAAATTATCATTCATGGCACGCGTGTTATTTATCCTTCAGATGCCAGAGAAATCACCTTACAAGTGAGTAACAATGGGGAAAAGCCGTCGCTGGTTCAAGCCTGGATTGATAATGGCGATGCCCAAAGCACCCCAGACCAAAGCAAAGTTCCATTTATGATTACTCCGCCTATTTCTCGTGTCGATCCGAATAAAGGACAATCGCTCAGAATTACAGCATTACCGAATGCGGCGCAGTTGAGTCAAACCCAGGAAACCCTGTACTGGTTAAATGTTTTGGACATTCCACCAAAACCGACCAGCAAAAATCAAAAAACTGAAGATAGCGATAACTTTTTACAGTTGGCGATTCGTTCACGAATTAAATTCTTTTATCGTCCTGAAGGATTGAAAGAAAATGCTGAACAGGCACCGTCAAAGCTACAATGGAAAATTCAGGCCAATACTCTTGAAGTAAAGAATCCCACACCTTTTCATATTACCTTGACCTCTGTTTTGCAACAGCAAGGTGCACAGCGTATTGAGACGCTTCCTGAAGGGCTCATGCTGAAACCTTTTAGTAGCGAAAAAATAGTCTTAAAAACCACAAATACTGCAAAAATGACTTTTACTACCATCAATGACTTTGGTGGTCGTGTGGAACACAATATTAAACTTTAATAAAGTATTCAAAAGTTTGCTGGAATCACTGCATTTACAGGCAGAAATTATGTATAAACATGACCATACCTTCAACTGGCAGCGTATTCGATGTTATGTTGCGTATGGTGTACTGACGTTAAGCATTCCTGTACCGACCCATGCTTTGGAAGAGGTAAACTCCGCTCATCAAGAAGCTGAGTTTGACTCTACCTTCCTGATGGGTGATGCCAAAAAAATTGATATTGACCGCTTTAAATACGGTAATCCTATTCTTGCAGGTGAATACAGTGTCGATATTTATGTGAATGGCAATTGGTTTGGTAAACGTCATCTGGTGTTTAAATCGAGCGACAGCAAAGAAAATGCTTTTACCTGCTTTACCGCAGTAAAATTGCTGGAATTTGGGGTCAAACAGGATTTACTTCAACATAAAAATAATGATACAGATTCGCAAAGCTGCCTTCGTATTGAACAATGGATCGATCAGGCCAGCTATGAATTTGACACTTCCAAACTGCGTCTGGATATTTCCATTCCCCAAGTGGCCATTGAGAAAAATGCACAAGGTTATGTCGATCCAAGCGTGTGGGATCGCGGTATTAATGCTGGATTTCTCTCTTACAATGCCAGTATATATAGAAGCACGGATAAACTTGAGAACCAGCAAGAACGTATAAACGCTTTTACTTCCATTAATGCCGGAGCCAATCTAGGCGGCTGGCAATTGCGCCACAATGGGCAGTGGCTATGGCAGGATCAGGCAGAAAATCAGGATCCATCATCCAGCTATGAAGTCATTAATAGTTATGTACAACGCGCCTTTCCCCAGTATCGCGGAGTACTCACCCTAGGTGATCATTTTAGCGATGGTGAAATTTTTGACTCATTTGGTTATCGCGGAATAGATTTTACCAGTGATGACCGTATGCTTCCCAATAGTATGGTTGGTTATGCGCCTCGTATTCGCGGCAATGCCAAATCCAATGCCAAAGTTGAAATACGCCAGCAAGGTCAATTAATTTATCAAACCGCTGTGGCTCCCGGCCATTTTGAAATTAATGATTTATATCCAACCGGGTTTGGCGGTGAACTTGAAGTTTCGGTTATTGAAGCCAATGGCCAGATTCAGCGTTTTTCAGTGCCCTATTCTTCTGTGGTCCAAATGCTTCGCCCAGGATTAAGCCGTTATTCTATTACCGCCGGACAATTCCGTGATTCAGATATGGATTCAGCACCCTGGATTGTGCAAGCAAAATATCAACGCGGTTTAAACAATTACCTGACGACTTATGCAGGGATTCAAGCCGCAGAACGTTATTCCGCAGCCACATTGGGCAGTGCTTTTGCCACCCCCATCGGCGCGATTGCACTAGATATTACCCACTCAAATATGCAGTTTGATTATCGACCGAAA
>DKLL01000217.1 GCA_002455755.1 Acinetobacter sp. UBA6641 | reverse complement strand
TGCTATCCATAGCCAGCCTAAATATGCGGGCTTGCCGGTCATGCCTTATGCCAATGCACAGGCGCCTAAAGGCGGCTATTTAAGCACTGCCAGTAATGGTACGTTTGACAATTTAAACAGTATGAATGGTAAAGGCAGCTCAACCGATGGGGTGGAGTATCTGTTTGATTCGCTGATGTCGAATTCACTGGATGAGCCGGGGGTGATGTATCCCTTGCTGGCCGAGAAAGTGACTTATGATCCCAAGCAAACCCAATATGTCATTTTCCATCTCAATCCCCAGGCACGTTTTAGCGATGGCAGTGCAGTGACTGCCGAAGACGTTAAATTCACTTTTGATACTTATCAAACCAAGGCCAATCCAGGATTGCAGATGTATCTGTCCGATCTGGATAAAACCGAAGTGTTATCCAAATATGCGGTCAAGATGAGCTTCAAGTCTGCTAATAATGCAGAAATGCCGCTGATTCTGGCGCAGATGCCGATCTATTCAAGCCGCGATTGGCAGAAGAAAGATTTTACCCGGGTCACCATGCAGCCGATTTTGGGATCGGGACCTTACCTGATTGACCGTATAGATGCCGGTCGCAGCATCAGTTACAAACGCAATCCAAATTACTGGGGTAAAGACTTGCCGGTCAATAAAGGGCGTTATAACTTTGATCGTTTGAAGTATGTTTATTACCGTAATCTGGACATTGCTTTTGAAGGTTTCAAGTCGGGCCAATATACCCTGCATGAAGAGTTAACCGCACGTAAATGGGTGACTGAATATCGGTTTCCCGCCGTCCAGGCAGGCATGGTGGTGAAATACCGGTTCCAGCACCATAACCCGATTCCAACACAAAGTTTTGTGTTTAATAGTCGCCGTGCACCTTTTCAAGATATCAAGTTTCGTCAGGCCATCACCTATGCTTACGATTTTGAATGGCAAAACAAAGCTTTGTTCTATGGTCAATATCGGCGTTTACAGAGCTATTTTGCCAACAGTGAACTGGAAGCCAAAGGTGCTCCAAGCCCTGCAGAGCTGGCCATTTTAAAACCCTATCTAGCCAGATTGAATCCGATTCAGCGGCAGGGTGTTTTGAAAGCCTGGAAATATCCGGTGTCTGATGCCAGCGGATTTAACCGCGATAATCTGCTGACTGCACGTCAATTACTTATAAAGGCCGGCTATACCTTTAAAAATGGCCATTTGCTCGATACCCAAGGCAAGCCGATTCGAATCGAGTTTTTAATTCATCAGGATGGTTTGCAGCGNNCGCATGCGGACCAAGGATTTTGACATGACCACCAGTGTAATGCCGCAGTCGCTCAATCCGGGCAATGAACAGGCGCAGTTCTGGGGCAGTGCATCGGCCGATCAGCCGGGGAACTACAACTATGCCGGCATTAAAAATCCGGTGATTGATGCGCTGGTCCAGCAGATCATTCGTGCGCCAAATCGTGAGCAACTGGTGCTGAGAACCCGGGTGCTGGATCGTCTGTTGCGTGCCGGTTATTATCAGATTCCGACTTATGGCAAAGGTGAAAACTGGTTTGCTTACTGGAACATGTACCATCAGCCCAAGGTAAAACCGAAGCTGTCATCGGGCATTGACTACTGGTGGAGTGATGCCGGACAAGCCCAAAAAGTCACCCAGTATTTACGTCAAAAATAAACAATAAGTCATAACCCAGGCACAAGGAACACTGTTTCGATGGGCATATATATATTAAAAAGACTGCTGCTGATTATTCCAACGCTGTTTTTCATTTTATTGATTAACTTTGTGGTGATCCAGATTGCACCGGGCGGACCGGTGGAGCAAGCCATCCAACAGGCAGAGGCTTTTCAGGGCCTGGGTGCAACGGGTGGTGAAACGGCCAGTGTCAAAGGTAATTATCAGGGAGCAAAAGGCTTAAGCGAAGAAATGGTGGCGAAGATTAAGGCTCAATACGGTTTTGATCAGCCTGCGCACATACGTTTCTGGAACATGCTGAAAAGTTATGCCAGTTTCGATTTTGGCAGCAGTTTTTTTAAAGACAAACCGGTGACGCAATTGCTTTGGGAAAAAATGCCGGTCTCTCTATCTTTAGGGTTATGGAGCACTTTGCTGATTTATCTGGTGTCAATTCCTTTGGGCATTAAAAAAGCGCGCCAGCATGGCATGCTGTTTGATAAATCTACTTCGCTATTACTTGCTATTGGCTATGCAGTGCCTTCTTTTGTTTTTGCAGTGTTGCTGATTGTATTCTTTGCCGGTGGATCATATTTTCAGTGGTTTCCCTTGCAGGGACTGGTTTCAGAAAATTTCAGTGAACTGAGTGTATTGAGGAAAATTAAAGATTATTTCTGGCATATGACTTTGCCTTTATTAGCGATGGTGATTGGCGGTTTTGCCGGGCTGACTTATCTCACCAAATATTCCTTTATGGAAGAATTAAACAAGCAGTATGTGCTGGCGGCACGTTCCAAAGGTCTGAGCGAGTCACGGGTGCTGTATGGTCATGTGTTTCGTAATGCGATGCTGATTGTGATTGCCGGTTTACCGGAAGCACTGATTGGGATTTTCTTTGTCGGCAACCTGTTTATTGAAATTATCTTCAATCTGGATGGCTTGGGCCTGCTTGGCTTTGAAGCGATTCAGCAGCGCGATTATCCGGTGATCTTTGGCACATTATTCTTATTTACTTTACTCGGTCTGGTGCTGCGATTAATCAGTGATGTGTTATATCAGTTGATTGACCCGCGGATTAATTTTGANNTCTTATCCGGAAACGGCTTTTGGCGGCGTGTTTGAAACTGAAGCGGATTATAAAGATCCGGCAGTGCAGCAACTGATCAATGCCAAAGGCTGGGCAGTCTGGCCGCTGATTCAATATTCCTATCAAACACCTAACTTGGACCTGGCCGTTCCTGTGCCTTCCGCACCGACTTCACAAAACTGGCTAGGCACCGATGACCAGGGCCGTGATGTGCTGGCCCGTATTCTCTATGGTTTACGCATATCGCTGCTGTTTGGTTTTGCGCTCACGATTGCGTCGGCACTTCTAGGTATTGCGGTAGGGGCGATTCAGGGCTATTACGGGGGATGGGTTGATTTATTGGGGCAGCGTATCCTGGAAGTGTGGGGCGGTTTGCCGATGTTATTCATGGTGATGATTCTGGTCAGCATGTTTACCCCGAATGTGTACTGGCTGTTTCTGATTATGCTGTTATTTGGCTGGACTACTTTGGTGGGTTTGGTCAGAGCAGAATTCTTAAAGGCACGCAATCTGGATTATGTCCGTGCTGCACGCAGTCTGGGGGTTACTGACCGGACCATGATGCTGCGTCACATCTTGCCGAATGCCATGAGCTCCAGCCTGTCGCAGCTCCCTTTTATGCTAACCGCCAATATTACCGCTTTGACGGCACTGGATTTTTTAGGCTATGGCTTGCCACCGGATGCGGCATCTTTAGGTGAATTGTTATTGCAGGGTAAATCCAACCTGAATTCACCGTGGCTGGCGTTGTCCGGCTTCTTTACCTTAGCGATTGTCCTATCTTTATTGATTTATATTGGGGAGGCGACACGCGATGCATTCGATCCAAGACGCCAATAATCCGCAAGCTCTGCTCAGTGTTGAACATTTAAATATTCAGCAGGCAGAACATGTGCTGGTAGATGACCTGAATTTTCAGTTGCATGCCGGTGAAACCGTTGCCTTGGTGGGTGAAAGTGGTTCGGGCAAGTCGATTAGCAGTCTGGCCTTGCTGGGGCTTTTACCCAGTACTTTGAAGATTCAAGGTCAGGCCTTATTGGGGCAGCAGGATTTGTTGTCACTTAAAACGGAACAGCTCAAACAGATTCGTGGCCATAAAATCGCCATGATTTTTCAGGAACCGATGACGGCATTAAATCCCTTGCATCGGGTGGAAAAAATCATTGGGGAAACCTTGTTGCTGCAAGGCTGGTCTAAACAGAAGACCCGGGAACGCATTATCGAATTGCTTAAGGATGTAGGGATTCCCGATCCTGAAGATAAATTGCGCCGTTATCCGCATGAGCTTTCCGGCGGGCAGCGGCAACGCGTGATGATCGCCATGGCTTTGGCGCTAGATCCGGATATCCTGATTGCCGATGAGCCAACCACGGCGCTGGATGTGACCTTGCAGGCACAGATTCTCAAGCTGCTTAAATCCTTACAGCAAAGCCGCAAGATGGCCATGATCCTGATCAGTCATGACTTGAATCTGGTGCGTCGCTATGCCGATCAGGTCATTGTGATGAATAAAGGTATCGTAGAAGAACAGGGTAGTGTTATGGAAATATTCCAGCACCCGAAACAGGCCTATACCCGCGATTTGCTTAATCATGATTTTGGTGAGGCGTTGCACATTGCTGAGGCTGAAAATTTATTAAGCTTAAATCATGTTGCGGTGAAATTTCCGATCAAGCAGGGCTTGCTGAACCGGGTTAAAGATTATTTTGTAGCAGTAGAGCCTTTGGACTTGCAGTTAATGCAAGGCGAATCGATTGGCATTGTAGGCGAAAGCGGGTCGGGCAAAAGTTCGCTAGCGTTGGCCATTTCACGACTGATTAAAAGTGACGGCAAAATAGTGCTGCTTGGTACCGATTTAAACCGGTGCAATGAAAAGCAGTTAAGACCATTGCGTGCCGAATTTCAGATTGTGTTTCAAGACCCGTTTAGCAGTTTAAATCCACGGCTGAATGTCGAGCAAACCATTGGCGAAGGGTTGGGCCTAAAAAAACTATCTGTAACTGAAATATCGCAGCGCATTGATGAAGCCCTGGAAAAAGTAGAATTACCGCTGAGCTTTAGAACCCGTTATCCACATGAACTATCCGGCGGTCAGCGTCAGCGCGTGGCCTTGGCCAGAGCACTGGTACTACGTCCTAAACTACTCATTCTGGATGAACCGACTTCGGCGCTGGACCGCACCACGCAGCGTGCCATCGTGAAGCTGTTAAGACGCTTGCAGCAAGAGCATCAGATCAGTTATTTATTTATCAGTCATGACCTGCAAGTGGTCAAAGCCCTGTGTCAGAAAGTACTGGTGTTACGTCGGGCACAGGTCATGGAATTTCAAAGTACAGCACAATTGTTTTTAAATCCGCAAACTGAATATACCCGGCAATTGATTGAAGCCAGTCGGTACGTATAAATATACTGACAAGTCACATTGTCAGAATTGTCATTGACGGATTGCATAATCGGTTTAGAGTCTTAACTCTATATAAATACAAACAAATCAGGATTGAGAGATGAGTCATCTGGCTGAAGCAACCACGATTCGAAATATCACCTTTAAAAATCGCATCATCAAGGGTGCGATGAGTGAAGCCTTGGCAAATTACCAGGGTCAGCCTGGTCAGTTACATTTGGGCTTATATGAAGCCTGGGCAAAAGGTGGCTTGGGCTGTGCCATTACCGGTAATGTGATGGTGGACTTCCGCGCCAAAAATGAACCGGGCGTGGTCGTTATTGAATCGGAGCGTGATTTAGCTCAGCTGAAGCAATGGGCAGAGGTCGGTAAACGCCATGGCATGGTGCAGCTGGTTCAATTGTCTCATCCGGGCCGTCAGTGTCCCGAAGGTTTAAATAAAGAAACCGTGGCGCCATCGGCGGTGCCTTTTAGCCCGATGCTTGCCACTACGTTTGGTACACCACGTGAATTAAGCCACGCTGAAATCCTGGACATTATTCAGCGTTTTGCGAATTCTGCTCAAATTTGTGAAAAAGCCGGCTTTGAAGGCGTGCAGCTGCATGGGGCACATGGTTATCTGATCAGTCAGTTTTTATCACCCTTGACCAATAAACGTCAGGATCAATGGGGCGGTTCAATTGAAAACCGCATACGCTTTTTACTGGAAATTTATCATGCAGTCCGTGCAGTGACTTCGGATCAATTTATCATTTCCGTAAAACTGAACTCGGCGGATTTCCAGCGTGGCGGCATCACTGAAGAAGAAGTGGTTACGGTATTTAAGGCGATTGATGCAGCAGGAATCGATCTGATCGAGATTTCTGGCGGTACTTATGAAGCACCCGCTATGGCTGGCGCCAAGGCAGAAAAACGTAAAGCCAGCAGTATTGCCCGTGAAGCCTACTTCCTTGACTTTGCCGAAAAGATTCGCAAAGAAGTGAAATGTCATTTAATGGTGACCGGTGGCTTCCGTACCGTAGAAGGGATGAATGCAGCACTCGACAGTGGTGCTTGTGATTTTATTGGGATTGCCCGTCCACTGGCAGTGGAAACCGATTTAACTGACCGTCTGATTGCGGGGCAGGATGTGCGTTATGCAGTGGATAAAATCAAAACCGGAATTCCCATGGTCGATAAAATGGCGATTATGGAAATTATCTGGTATGCCGCGCAGTTTAAAGATATTGCACAAGGTAAACGTCCAAATCCGAAACTGTCACCGCTGAAAGTTTTCTTCAAATACGCCAAAGGCAATATTACAGCTATCATTAAAGGTCAGATCAATTCACGCCGTAGTGCTTAGCGCTACCATGCTTTAGACCAATAAGACTGAAATTGCACAGCAGACCATTGTCCTTTCTCCAATGCACGTTGAAAGGCGGGTCTGCTTTGGATCTGTTGCAGATAACGCTGAATATGCTGTAGCGATGCAAATTTCGTATTCGATTGCATGCAGGCCAGTAGCGGAAACCACAATAAAATGTCTGCAATGCTGAAGTGATCACCTGCTACATAATCATGATTTTTAAGATGAGTATCTATCCTGTACAAATGCTGATTCAGCGCATGATTCAAATAACCACGGTCAAAGCCAAGTTTGGGAAACTTACTATAGAAGCTGTTGACGTTTTTTTCTAAGCCGTACCTTGCGCTACGAACAAAGCAGTGCTTTGTTCTTGCTCAGGCATAAACGTCGCTTCAGCAAAATTTTTCCAGAAATAATATTCAGGAACCTCGGATGGGGAGAGCTGAGCTATGCCTAAATCATTGAACTGATGGCTCAGGTAATCGGCAATCGCAGCCGTTTCAGTCAGGCTAATGATTTCTGCGGAATGATCATCAACAAAGTGTAGCGTCGGAAATTTGAGTGATGAATCGTGATTGGCTAATTTCTCGACAGCTTGAGTCGGGATGGAGCCATCACAAGGGATTAACTCATAATCAAGATTTAACTCTTCCAGTAACCAGAGGATGCGCTGTGAACGTGAATTGGTTTTGTGGAACAGACGAATATGCATAAGGATCAGTTTATTATTTTACTGTTTTGAAAGTATAAAGTAGTTTTAAATCTAAGATATCTAAAAACAAAAAATCCTGATTCATGATGATCAGGATTTTTGCTGAGATTTTGCAATCTCGAATATGGCGACCCTACGGGGATTNNACGTTTCAGAGGTGGGCGTATAATAGGGTGGATAGGACACCCTGTCAAACCTTTTTCCGGGATAATTTTTAAAAATAGATTCAACTGAATAAAAATAAAACAAATATGTGAAATGTACTGTGTAATGCGCTATTTTTCGGCTGTTAGACCATCAATGATGCTGTTGACCACCGCCGGATTTTGCAAATAACCCGTAATACTGTGAGGGTTATACAGAGAGGTGGTAATCGCCTGGTTAA
>DKLL01000218.1 GCA_002455755.1 Acinetobacter sp. UBA6641 | reverse complement strand
AAATGTCAACAGACCCTAATCACATTTATATTAAAATGAATTATTAATAGATATCTTAGATATTTATCTATAAGATATTGATTTTGAATTTTTTTGGTTTAAGTGTTTTGTTTTGTATTATTTTGTATATAGAGGGTTCTTAAAGCAAAACTATTTATCTGTTAAAATATTTTATATCTTATAAAATATTTATATTTCAAATAAATAAGCTGTTTTTTTAAATAATAAAACACAATTTTACCTTTGATTAAAACAGTTAAATTCTTTTAAAATGCTCATCTTTTCCTTTAAGATGATGCATTGGTTGTGAATACTGACCTAATCCGATATTCCATAAGATTTTCTTTTTATGGACTACTTTAAGTAGAAGATGGCATCATGAATTTTGAAAATAAAAAATTCCCTGCACAAATTTTTCGTGCCTATGATATTCGTGGAAAAATATCGCTTTTGACACCGGAACTTGTCAAAGCCATTGCCTATGGATTGGTGATTCAATATCAAAAACAAGGACAAACCCAATTGGCCATTGGTTATGACGCGCGTTTAACCAGTCCTCAATATGCAGAAATTATCCGACAAGTATGTGAAGAAAAAGGCTTGCAAGCCACTATTATTGGTTGCTGTTCGACTCCGTTATTGTATTTTATTGCACGTCAATTTGAGGGTAACGGCATAATGCTCACTGCCAGCCATAATCCAAAAACAGATAATGGCGTGAAGTGGGTTATTCAGGGCGAGCCGCCTTGTCCAGAACAGATTCAACAAGTAGCTTTAGCTGCATATTCGGTTTTTGCTCCAGAAGAAAAAATACATATTGATCCCATTCAACATGAAGTTATAGTTAAATATTGCCTTGAATATCAACATGCTTTATTAAGCGATATCCAGTTAAAGCGACCATTTAAGGTAGTCCTGGACGGATTGAATGGTTCAGCCGGACGCTGTGCGGCTTTAGTGCTCAAAAAAATGGGCTGTGAACTGACCGCTATCCGCTGTGAAGCCGATGGTCATTTTCCTGACCATGCACCTGATCCTTCACAAGAGAAGCATCTGTCGGAATTAAAACAAGCCGTACTTGAACAGCAAGCCGATATTGGTATTGCACTGGACGGTGATGGCGACCGACTGGTATTGATTGATGAAAATGGCACAATAATTTCCGCAGACCGGTTGTTGTCGTTATTTTCAGAAATGTGCCTGAAAACGCATCCCGGTCATGAAGTGGTTTATGATGTCAAATGTTCGACCATGGTGGGCAATACTGTTCGTCATTTAGGCGGACAGGCCAAAATGATCCGTACCGGAAGCTCTTTTTTACGTACTTACATCGCCAATTCGCAGGGTAAAGCGGTATTTGGGGGAGAGTACGCAGGTCATTATGTGTTTAATGATGGGCGTGGTTTTGGCTATGATGATGGCTTGTATGCTGCTTTACGCACACTTGAATATCTCAGCCAGCAGGCTGATTTAACCTTATCCCAGGCCTTAAAGGCTTATCCGGAACGCTATTGCACTGAAGATCTCTATATTAGTACCCATAGTGAAGAGCCAGCAGCTGTATTACAGGATGTTGAATTAAAAAGTCATGATTTGAATGCACAATTGAGTAAAATTGATGGCGTACGACTTGATTTTGAAGATGGATTTGGCATTATTCGAGCATCGAATACCGGCGAATATTTTACAGTACGTTTTGATGCGGATAATCCGGTAAGATTAAACGCTATTCGACATACATTTGTTTCCATGTTAAGTGACCGATATCCTCAAATCGCACAAGACATTTTAGATGCTCAATAAGGAGAGGCGAATGCCACATCAGCATACTGGCATCGACAAAGCACAAATTTTGACAGAAGCTTTGCCGTACATTCAACGTTTTGCAGGTAAGACGCTAGTAGTAAAGTATGGTGGCAACGCAATGACCGATCCAGAGCTGGAAAGCTCGTTCGCACGTGACATTGTATTGTTAAAGACTGTCGGCTTAAATCCCATTGTGGTACATGGCGGTGGGCCTCAAGTTGATTCCTTTCTGAAACAGCTGGGACGTGAGTCCGACCGTATTGATGGTATGCGCGTGACTGATCCTGCCACCATGGAAGTGGTGGAAATGGTTTTGGGTGGCAGCGTGAATAAATCCATCGTCAACCTGATTAACCAGCATGGTGGCCGTGCGATTGGCTTAACGGGTAAAGATGGCAATTTGCTGCGTGCACAAAAACTGTTAATGGAAAAAACGGCTGAAGATGGCACAGTCAAGCAGATTGATCTGGGCCTGGTCGGTGAAGTGGTGGGTGTTAAAACCGATGTACTGGAAATGTTCACTCAGGGCGATTTCATTCCTGTCATTGCACCCTTAGGAGTAGACGAAGAAGGTAATACCTATAACATCAATGCTGACTTGGTTGCGGGTAAAGTTGCTGAAGCCTTGGGTGCAGAAAAATTGATTCTGCTGACCAATATTACCGGTGTGCTGGATGAAAATAAAAATCTGCTGACAGGTTTAACCACTCAAGAAGTCGATCGTTTAATTGAAACCGGTGTGATCTATGGCGGCATGATTCCTAAAGTGGGTTGTGCACTGGATGCTGTTAAAGGCGGTGTGGTCAGCGCGCATATTGTAGATGGGCGTGTTCCACATGCAACCTTGCTGGAAATCTTTACCGATCACGGGGTCGGTACCNNCCGTGCCAAGCATTAAGCCCTGATTTTTTAAAAGGCCTCCGTTGTGAGGCTTTTTTTTTGGGCGCTATTTTCACCAGTTTAATCTGATGCTGATCAAAACCTTATTTGCCTAATCTATAAAATGGTAATGCCTATCGTGAATTGAGATTTACAATGGCTTGTTGAGTATGCAAAATAGAAAAATCATGTATTTGCTGTTTGATCAAGATTATGTGCCAGTTGCTCGGAATGAATTGTGCTACGCCCACGGATGTAACGTTTTCGTTTCGGGGCTTTTCTCAACGTGCCGGCGTTACATCCGACCATTGCGATGGTTTTGGCATTGCCTTTTTTGAAGATAAGGCCTGCCGACTTTTTGTCGATAATCAATCCGCGGTTGAATCTCCGATTGCCGAGCTGATCCGGAATTACCCGATTAAATCGCGCAATGTGATTGCACATATCCGTAAAGCCACGCAAGGCAAAATTAATCTGGAAAATTCGCATCCCTTTAGCCGTGAATTATGGGGACGTCAGTGGATTTTTGCCCACAATGGCGATCTACATGACTTTAACCCGACTTTATCGGGGCGTTTTACCCCGGTAGGCAATACCGACAGTGAGCGTGCCTTCTGTTACTTGCTGGATCAATTGGTATTGAAGTTTGGCTATCATGAACCCAAGCTTGATCAAATTTTTGATTTGTTAGCAGAAATATCTCCAAAAATTGCAGAACACGGTACATTCAATTTCTGTCTGTCGAACGGTCAGGCGCTGTTTACTTATGCCATCACCAAATTGCATTGGCTGGTACGGGAATATCCTTTCAAACCGGCACAATTGATTGACCTGGATGTAGAGGTTGATTTCAGTCAGGTGACCACCCCAGAAGACCGCGTAGCCGTGATTACAACAGAGCCTTTGACACAGAATGAAGTCTGGACTTCTTTTGTGCCCGGAGAGATGATTTTATTTAGGGATGGCCGACCTGTCCGGAAGCAGCAGACTCAGGTCGCACGTTTGGAACGTGAACGATTAGATCCGACATTAAAACGAATCACCAAGGCTGATCAATATTGATTGTACAGTACTTGAGATGAAGCTTTAGAGCTAGATAGATAAATATCTGGCTTTATTATTTATGATGAGTTGAAATATTTTAAAATTTTATTGCCCGATTTTAATCTTTCGGGCTGTTAGATATTTTTAGATATCGTACTATATTTATTGAGTATAATTAAGAGATGAATTTAAAAAATATAGTTTATAAGATCATATAAACGCTTGAATAAATCATGTTTTTTTAATAATTATGGTTAAAAAATACTTTATCTTTTTGGTCGGAGTTTATATATAAATATATATATATCAAATTCTTATGCTGATAATAGGAAAAAATAGCCAAAACCAACTATTTTAGTTTATTTTTATTTATTGAATATCAATATATTATGAATTTATGTGATTAATCATTTATATTTTATAGGGTGGTCGTAATGAAAATGAAATGGGTTCCAGAATATAATACTGGTATCGATGTGATTGACGATCAGCATAAACGAATTCTTGATTATATTAATGAAATAGAAGGTTGTTCTGAAGATACCGATCGTGCCCGTATTAAACAGATTCTTGAAAATATTATTGATTATACTCAATCACATTTTACTTTTGAAGAATCATTACAAGAAGAAGCAGGTTATAAATATCGGGTTCCGCATAAGCGTGTGCATGATTTATTTATTAAAAAGATTGAATCATACCGTGACCGTTTTGAAATGGGACAGGCGATTGAAACAGAATTACATGAAGTACTTTCAAAATGGCTGATCAATCATATTCAGCACGATGATGCCGATTATGTCGGTGCTGTAAAAGAAAACATGATGGGTATTATTAAAGAAAAAGAAAAGAAAAAAGGCAAAAACTGGTTTGCTCGTTTTTTCTCATAAAAGGTTAAACGAGATAATAACAATTAAAAAAAGATAATAATTTTGCGCGGCAAATCATTCGGCATGGTGGTTTGCTTTTTCTTTTTGATTTTCCCCTATGACAAAGGCAAAATAGCAACAGACTTTTTTTAGGAACGCATCATGCAGGACAATGCTATGACACGATGGCTATCAGCGCTGATGGCATTTTGCTTATCTTTTATTATCATTGCCACATTAGCACCGATTGTAGGGATTCAGCTTGATCGCCAGCTTGATTTTTGGCTGTTATGGTTAGTGACCATGCTTATTTTAGCCTTACCAATCTGCTATTTAGAAATTGCCTTGGCAAAGCGCTCTAAAACCACAGCTTTAAATGCTTTGTCCAGTTTGACGCGTGATGCTGATGCGTCGCAAAAATGGCGTATCGTTGGCTGGTTGGCCGTAGTATTTATTCCTTTCTTGGCCGGTGGAATGCTGTCCAATGCGAGCCAGTTATTGGGTCATTTTGCCGCTAATGCAATTGCACCGCAGTTTTTATTTATTGGCTTAGCCCTTGTTGCGATTTTACTTTCATTTGCACCGCGAAAAATTATTCTAATTTTAACTGTGATTGGTGTTTTTGCTTCTTTAATTCTGGCCAATGTGATGGGAACTGCCTTACCTGCCTGGCATGTGACTCCGGTTGAATTTGGCGAGTGGGGTAGTGCAACTGTATTGGCATTGGTGGCCAGCGGTTTAGGTATGGGCTTGTACTGGCAAAGTAGTCTGGCGTCTGTTCAACAGCAAGATGCTGCAAGCAAAACCGTATTGCCAATCTGGATTGCCCAGTTGCTCGCGGTGATTGCTTTTGGTTTTTTTGCAGCAAATGCTCAAATTCCGAGTGTCGCTTTCGTTATTGCAGTGGTGAGCACTGCGGCATTGTTATTGCAAATGGCACGTGAGCAGTTGGTGCAGCGTCAGTTAAATATCGTGATTCAATGGCTGATTGTTTTGGCTGCACTATTGGTTTGGGCTATTCCAGCCATCAGTCCAGTTTTCAATAGTATGCTGATGCTTTGGGGCTTGGTAATTTGCCTGATCTATGCCATTTTTGCCGGATGGATCATGAAGATTAGTCATCTGCGTAAATCGATGAATTTCAGCAATGAGTTATTTTATAATTTGTGGCGTATTGCCGTGCGTGTGGTGTTACCCATTTCGATTATCTTGGCGATGATCGCAATCATTGGGCAATTGTTCTGATGAGTGAAACACAACAGGTTTGGGTTGCTTATGCGGCTCCGGAGCAACAGTTCCATATTGCAGTGCCTTTTCAGCAAGGAATGACTGCTTTAGAGGCGATTGAACAAAGTGGTATTCGGGCACAAGTTGACTTGGCAGAACCGCTTGCTTTGGGAATTTTTGGTGTACGTTTGAAAGATTTGCATCACATCTTGCAAGCGGGTGACCGTGTCGAGATTTATCGACCCCTAACCATTAATCCGAAGGATATTCGACGTCAACGTGCAGCAGCAAATCCGGTCGGGCGTTATTGTCGCGGGAATCGCTTTAAACAATTGAAGTGACAAGAAAAACCCCTCAATGAGGGGTTTATTTTTATTTTAAAGCCGCTATAGTGGTGGCGCAGTTAGGATTGCTTCTTTTGAGCCAGGTAAGCCGGGTTGAGACTCCGGAATAGTTTCTAGGCCTTCAATTTTAATGACAGTACCGGTTTGATCGAAGTAAATTTTTAGATGTTGACCGCGGGCTGCAGGAATTTTCGCTTTTTTAGCATAAGTTCCTGGGATATAGTTATAGATGTAGTCCCAACGTAAAGGATTCATTGGATCGGTTACTGTAGGGCTGCCCAGCAAAAAGCGAACTTGTTGGTGGCTCATGCCGACTTGAATTTTTGAGGCTTGTGCTTGAGTTAATGGTGTCCCCTGGGGAATATCAACTTTATAAACGCCCAAGGTCGAACAGCCTGCGAGCAGTGAAGTGACGAATAACGTCAACATGATTTTTTGCATTTTGCTACACTATCCCAAATTAATTATGATGCATTTGATCCACGGATAGATCATACTGCATCTTAACTTTGTTGCATATTCCAACTTTAAATTTGTTGAGAGACCCTTTTACATGCCTATTTCAAATCAAGATTTACGCAAAGCTGGCCTTAAAGTTACGCTTCCACGAATAAAAATATTGGAATTATTAGAAAATTCAAGACAACATCATTTAAGCGCAGAAGATATTTATAAGACTCTACTTGAACAGGGTGAAGATGTCGGTTTAGCAACTGTGTACCGCGTGTTAACACAGTTTGAAGCTGCGGGTATTATTCAACGTCATCATTTTGAAAATAATCATTCAGTTTTCGAAATTATGCAAGAAGATCACCACGACCATATTGTCTGCCAGAACTGTAATAAAGTGGTCGAGTTCACCAATGACGTGATCGAACATGAACAGCATGAAGTAGCTGAAAAGTTTGGTTTCACGTTAACCGGCCACTCCTTAAACCTTTATGGTTATTGTGATGCAGCTGAATGCCAGGACGCATTACGTAAAAAATAACACTGACTTGGAATCAGTGCAAAAAAACAGGCTTCATTTGAAGCCTGTTTTTTTTAATATGAGATTCACATTTTAGTTCGAGTCTTAAGCCTGGCCGTCAAAGGTAATATTTGAACTGGCGCGCATTAAGCGATCACCGCCTTCTTCAGACAACTTGATTTGCAAGCGCAGGTCGTTTGGTGAATCGGCATGTTTCAATGCATCTTTATAGGTAATCTGCTTGGCTTTGTACAAGTCAAATAAAGCCTGGTCAAAGGTTTGCATGCCCAATTCACGTGAACGTTTCATCAGATCCTTAATTTCATGCACATCACCTTTACGGATCAGGTCTGAAATTAAAGGTGAGTTGATCAGGATCTCAATTGCAGCACGACGTGAATTGCCGTCCACGGTTGGAATTAACTGCTGTGCAACCACTGCTTTTAAATTAAGCGACAAGTCCATAAACAGCTGGCTATGACGGTCAGCTTCAAAGAAATGAATAATACGGTCAATCGCCTGGTTGGCATTGTTGGCGTGCAGGGTAGCAAAAACCAGATGACCGGTTTCAGCAAAGGCAATCGCATAATCCATGGTTTCGCGTGAACGAATCTCACCAATCAGAATGACATCGGGTGCTTGACGCAAGGTATTTTTCAGCGCGATTTCAAAAGTGTCCGTATCAATTCCGACTTCACGCTGGGTAATGATACAGCCCGCATGTTCATGAATAAATTCAATCGGGTCTTCAATAGTGATGATATGACCTTTGGAATTCTGGTTACGATATCCAATAATCGAAGCCAAAGAGGTCGATTTACCGGTACCGGTTGCACCGACAAAAATGATGATGCCACGTTTGGTCATCGCCAGTTCTTTTAAAATTGGCGGTAACTTGAGCTCATCCATGGTTGGAATCACGGTTTCAATACGACGTAACACCATACCCGGCTGATCGCGCTGTTGAAATGCGCTGACACGGAAACGGGCGGTTTTGTCACGGTTGTTGATGGCGAAGTTACATTCGCGTGTATCGGCAAATTCTTTACGCTGCTTATCACTCATAATCGAGTTTAACAGCTGTCCTACAACTTCGCCGGTCAGCTTGGTTTTTGCAATGGGCAGAATCTGGCCATTAATTTTCATAGAAGGTTCAACGTCGGCGGTAATAAACAAGTCTGATGCCTGTTGTTGAACCATCAAATTGAGCAAGTCATTAAAATCCATAATAAGAACCCCGATCCGTTTTCAACTTATAGGAATGATTCTGGTTGTTTCGCCATGGTGCGGGCAGTTTGCGGACTGATAATACCTTTTGAGACCAGGTTTTTTAAGCTTTGATCAAGTGTGGTCATACCGTAGTTAGCACCGGTTTGAATGGCAGAATACATTTGCGCCACTTTGTTTTCACGGATCAGGTTACGAATGGCTGGAATACCAATCATGATTTCGTGTGCGGCAACACGTCCGCCACCATTTTTCTTGAGCAGGGTTTGTGAAATAACCGCTTGTAATGATTCAGACAACATGGCACGTACCATGTCTTTTTCTTCAGCAGGGAATACGTCAATCACACGGTCAATGGTTTTTGCCGCAGAGGTGGTATGCAGCGTACCAAACACCAGGTGACCCGTTTCTGCCGCAGTCAATGCCAAGCGGATGGTTTCAAGGTCACGCATTTCACCGACCAGGATAATATCCGGGTCTTCACGCAGTGCTGAACGAAGTGCTTCATTAAAGCCATGGGTATCACGATGCACTTCACGCTGGTTGACCAGGCATTTTTTGGATTCGTGTACAAATTCGATCGGGTCTTCTACCGTCAAAATATGGTCATAGCGTTGATCGTTAATATAGTCGATCATGGCAGCCAGCGTGGTTGATTTACCTGAACCGGTAGGTCCGGTTACCAGTACAATACCGCGCGGAAAATTACAAATATCTTTAAAGATTTGACCCATGCCCAAATCTTCAATGGTGAGTACTTTTGAGGGAATGGTACGAAATACCGCGCCTGCACCACGGTTCTGGTTAAATGCGTTCACACGGAAACGGGCTACCCCTGGAACTTCAAATGAAAAGTCGGTTTCTAGCTTTTCTTCAAAATCACGACGCTGTTTATCATTCATAATGTCGTACACAAGTTTGTGTACTTCTTTATGTTCCAAAGCAGGCAGGTTAATACGGCGCACTTCACCATCGACACGGATCAGTGGCGGCATCCCCGCAGATAAGTGTAAATCTGATGCCCCGTTTTTAGCTGAAAATGCTAAAAGCTCAGTAATATCCATAATTTCCCCGAGTTCATTTAAATGTTATTTATTTTGATAGAATAATAAGGCTTTCCCTGAGCTTAACCAACAGTTAGTTTAAAGGGAATGCAAAAAAAGATGAATGAAATGAGAACCTCGTCAATGAATAGTCTTCAACAGTCACGAAATCAAGTTATACAGCAAATTGAAGAGGCCTGTAAACAAGCCGGGCGCAGTGTGGAAAGCGTACAGTTGCTGGCAGTTTCAAAGACACATCCAGGTGAGACTTTGCGCGAGATGTACCACACCGGACAACGTGCTTTTGGAGAAAATTATTTACAGGAAGCTCTAGATAAAATTGAATCTTTAAGTGATCTGGAGATTGAATGGCATTTCATTGGGCATGTGCAGCGCAACAAGACTAAACATCTCGCTTCAAGGTTCGCTTGGGTACATGGGGTAGACCGTCTGATTATTGCCGAAAGATTATCCCATCAACGAGAGGCGACTCAGGCGCCCTTGAATATCTGTTTGCAGGTCAATATTGATGCACAAGACACCAAAGATGGCTGCCAGCCAGATGAAGTGGCAGAATTAGTTAAAAGTATTAGCCAGCTTCCGCATTTGAAATTACGTGGCTTGATGGTGATTCCTGCTCCGAATAATCCACAAGCGTTTAAAGATGCCAAAGCCCTGTTTGAAGCTGTAAAAACCGGACATGCTCATCCTGAAGACTGGGATACTTTGAGTATGGGCATGTCGGGGGATATGAATGAGGCGATTGCCGCGGGTTCAACCATGGTTCGTGTCGGAACGGCGTTGTTTGGGGAACGGGATTACTCGAAATAAATCGCAGCACCGCCAATTGGGATAATTTTGAAAACTGAACCTTACGGTTCAGTTTTTGNNAAAGTTGAATTTTCCACTAAATTTAAGTACAAAAAACAATCTAATGAACAGCTTTAGATAAGACATTATTTATTCGACCAAGGAAATAGGGACGTGTATGGCGGCATATTATCAATTGATCGGGCGCAATACAGATGCGACAGGTATGGTTACGGCACAATATCAATCTACATTGCTGGCACAGGGTGCATGGAATGAGCACGAGCAACACATGGCACCCGCAACAGGCATTATCTGTGCGGAGTTAGACCGTTTTGCTCCCCGAAATGATATGCGGATTGGCCGGATCAGTCTGGATATTTTAGGTCTGATTCCTGCTGGCGAGTTTAGTATTACCACAAAAGTGATTCGTCCAGGCAAAACCATCGAGCTGATTGAGTCGGAAATGCAGGCTCAAGGTAAAAGCTGTATTGTGGCCCGGACTTGGCGCATGATGACGCAAAACAGCCAGATCGTGAAAAGTCTGGAAGATGCTCAGGTGGCTGGCCCTGACCATGCACCCGTCTGGGAAGGAATCCGTCAGTGGCCGGGCGGGTATATCCAGTCGATAGAAGCAAGAAGCCATGAACGTCGTGCTGGAAAGGGCATCGTTTGGTTACGAACCCAGCATGATATGGTTGAGGATGAGTCCACGAGCGATTTTGTTCGTTTAATGGGGATGGTGGATACCGCCAATGGCATTGTACCGCGTCAGGATTGGCCATTTAGCTGGGGCTTTCCTAATCTGGATTTACAGATCCATATGCACCGTTTACCGCAGGGTCAGTGGCTCGGTCTGGAAACCATGCAGCAATATGGCGAAGATGGCATCGGCCTGACCAGTTCAGTGCTGCATGATCTTTCTGGACCCTTTGGACGCAGTGAACAGATTCTGACTTTGCGACCCATGGCATAGTTTTTTGTAAATAAAGACCTAGAGTATTTCTAGGTCTTTTTATGATTTTGGGATTTTAAACTTAACCCACCACTTCAATCGTGCTTGCTCCGGCTCCCAGAGGTTTGACCTGAATCTGTACCGGAATGCGTTCATGCATTTCCTGAATATGCGAGATCAGTACCACTTTGCGGCCCTGATTTTGCAATTGATCCAGTGCATTCATGACCATGTGTAAAGAAGATGCATCCAGCGTGCCGAAACCTTCATCAATAAATAAAGATTCAATTTTCATTGAGCCTGAGGCCATATTGGCAATCGCAAGTGACAAGGCCAAGGCCGTCAGGAAGGATTCTCCACCTGAAAGCGAGGCGACAGAACGGGTTTCTCCATCCATGTCATGGTCAATAATTGCCAGACTCAAGGAATGATCCAGACGTTTTAAGGTATAGCGCTGCGACAGCATCGCCAGTTGCTGGTTTGCATGTTCAATTAAAATATCCAGATTGTATTGCTGGGCATAATCGCGGAATTTCTTGCCGCTGGCATCGCCCATCAGCCCTGAAATCTTGCTCCAGCGATGTTCCTCTTGCTGGATGTGCTGAATTTGATCGGCATATTGCTTTTGCTTAACAATATTGCGGTGATGCAGTTCAAGTTTAAGTTTTAACTGGTCACGGATTTCAAGCTGGGCTTTTAAGGCTTCAAGATTTACGCTGATCAATTGTGCGAGTTGCTCGAACTGAATATCAGGTGCCTGCAAGAGATGTTCAGCATGCTGTTCCTGCATTGTCTTCAGGGCAGAGAAGGCTTCATTAAGCAAACGTTCGGCAGTTTGCAGTTTGCTACGCATCAGTTGTTCTTGCTCAGCATTGATTTGAATCAAATCTGCCAGATCATCACGATTAAAATCGCTATGCTGCTTTAACCAGTGCTCAATTTCAGTCTGGCATTGCTCGGAAGCTTTCAGGTTTTGCTGATGTTGCGCTTTAAGTTGTTGCAGCTCACTTTTCTGCTTTTCAAAATTGAAACGTAACTGTTCAAAGCTTTGTTTTATCTGCTGATAATGCTGCTGCAACTGCTGGCGTTTACTGTCATGCTCCGTCAGCCATTCATTTGGTTTGAGCCCGGTTAAACCAGTCATGCCATGAATAAGCTGATTGGCTGTTTCAGTATTTTGTTGTCCTTTGAGAGCAATATCTTTTAATGCCTGCTGGACATCCTGCAATTGTTGCTTGAGATTTTGCTGATGAGTGTTTAATAAACTGAGTTGCTGGTTTTGCTGATCCAACTGCCCGTTTACAGTATCCAGTTGATCCAGATGGGATAGACGTGCATTTAAGCGTTTTAATACTTGCGCGGCACATTGGACGCTGTGCTGCTGCCAGGCCTGCTGTTCGGTTTCGTTAAGACAGTTTCGTATATGCTGAACTTGCTGTTGTAAATGTTTTGCGGATGTAATTTGATGTTCAGTCCTGTTGATGGCTTGAACGAGTTGCTGCTGGGCTTTGAGGTTTTGGCTTAAATTTTCCAGCTGTTGTTCAAGAACCTGAATGTCTTGTTCAAATTGAGTCAGCTGCTGGGTCATCTCAGATTTAATCTGCTCTTGAGATTGCTCCAGGTCCAGCTGTATTTTTAACTGTTGCAGTTGCTGAGCCAATTCATTTTTTAAGCCTGACAGTTTTTCCAGTATTTGCTGATGGGCGTGGCTGGTCTGAGTGAATTCCGCTTGCAGGGTGGCGAGGTTTTGCTGTGCTGACTGCCAGTCATTAAAGCAGTCTTGTTCCTTGCTCAAGGCCTGTTGTTCTTGCTGTTGCTGTAGTTCAAACAAGGCTTTGGAAACCAGAGTTTCCTCCTGACGATAAGGGTGTGCGGTGCTGCCACATACCAGACAGGCTTCTCCGGTTTTGAGCTGTGTACGTAAATGTTCAATATTTTCGGCATGTAACAGTTGCTGTTGTTGCAAGACCTGCTGCAACTGAATCCGTTCAGCTTTGGCAGTTTGAAAATTCAGTTCTGCTTGTTGATTCACTTTTTCGGATTGCTGAGTCTGGCTATTCAGTTGAACCAGTTTTTCATGCAAGTGTTTCGATTCAGTGTGCAGTTCAAAATAATCTTTTAGTTTTTGCTGAATAAAGCCGAGCTGATTCAATTGCGCCAGTTTCTGTTCCCGTGACTGGCGTTGTTGTTCCAGCTGGATTTCTATCTGTTCAGCCGAACCCAGTTGGGCAATCAGGCGATCTAATTCAGCCTTATTTTCAGCAAGTTTGGTTTCTGCCGAACTGAGCTGCCCCAGACTATTTTCAATAGTTTGGTAGTGTGAAATGAACTGGCTTAGTTGCTGGATATGTGCGTTTAAGCCTTTATCCAAACTGGAGAATTGCTGGCTTTCCTGCAATTGCTGATGAAGCTGGGTCTGTTGCTGCACATACTGCTGAATCTGTAATTCAATGGTTTGCTGTTGTTCCAGTAAAGGCTGTTGCTGATGTTCCAGCTGGAGTGAACGGGCTTTAATCTTTTTGTATTCTTTACCAATAAAATCCCGTTCCTGCACACATTTACGCACCTGTAGCAGCGCTTCATGATGCTGCTGTTCAAATTGCTGTAAGGTATTTAAATCTGTTTCGGCTTGAGTATATTGGGCTTTTTCAGCTTCAAACTGATGGCTTAATCCATCAAAACTGTTTTGAATGGACTGAATTTGCGGTTCGAGTTGTTGTTGGGCTTTGAATAACTGCTGCTGCTGAAAGATGACCGAACGAATACTGGAAAATATTTGCAGGCGATTTAAACGGTCTTGTTCAGGGGCCAAATCCTGCTGAAGCTGTTTTTGCTGATTATAAAGCTGCTGTTTCAGAATGATTTCACTGTCCAGCTTTTGCTTACGCGCAAACCATTGCTGCTGTTTTTCCAGCTGTGCTTTTTCATGTTCCAGCTGTTGATATGCCTGATTCACTTGCTGAAATTGATGCGTTAATTCAGTCACTGCTTCATCAGACAAGATTTCAATATGACCAAGAATATTCTCGATTTCTTTACGATGGCTGGCAACCTGCTTGGTTTTTTCATAAGCCAGCTGACCAATTTTTCCAAAAATAGTGGAGTTGGTCAGATATTCCAGCAGTTCACCGCGTTCATTATCGCGAGCTTTCAGAAATGCAGTCACTTCCGATTGAGCCAATAACACTGCACGAGTAAATTGCTCAAAACTGAGCTGGCAAATTTGATGAATATGGGTATCGACCGCTTTGGCTTTATCGGCAATCACTACGCCGTCTGTCAGGCATTTCAAATAACGCTGTACACTTTGCAGTTTGCCGTCGACTTTTTCACGTGAACGTTTCAGTTCCCAACGCGCCAGATAGCGTTTCTGGTCCTGTGCCACAAAGCAGACTTCGGCAAAGCCATGCGCACTGCCCCGGCGCAAAACCGTCAAAGGCGAATTGGTCAGTAACTCTGAACCATCGACATCCTGCAATTTTCCGTCGCTGTCTTTTAAACGTGGAATCTTGTTGAACAGTGCCAGACACATGGCATCCAAAATGGTGGATTTCCCGGCACCGGTTTTGCCGACGATGGCAATCAGGCCCGCACTGGCCAAAGGTTTACTTTCAAAATCAATAAAATGCTCACCTGAAAGGGAAGCTAAATTTTTTATATGAATGGATAAAATTTTCATGGACAGTTCTTAGCGTATTTGTTGTTCTTCAAGTGATTTTTGTGCTTCGTGCATCAGACTCATAAAATCGTTCAAGACAGTTTCATCATTGCTATAGCCCTGCTTTTCCCAGATCTGCTGAAACAGTTTNNGTGTGATATTCAATATCCACATATTCACGCTGATCAATCTGTTCAATTTCACCTTCGGGCAAGGCTTTGAGTTTTTGCATCACTTCATTCAGCTCGCCACGAATTTTATGCAGCTGAATGCAGCGCGGGATGGCAATCGCTTCAAACTGAAAGCGTGATTCATCCTGCTTTAACGGATCAATCTGCACCTCTACAATCTGATGCTTATATTGAATCTCGCTAAAAGACAAAGGAATAGGCGAACCGCTATAACGAATGTGCGCATGTTGAACTTTTTGCGGTTTGTGCAAATGCCCCAACGCGACATAATCAATACAGTCATCAAATAATGCTGTCGATAAGGCTTCTTCATTGCCAATAATAATCGGGCGTTCCGAGTCGGATGTTTCACCGCCTTGCATATGCGCATGTGACATCAGAATAAGCGCCTGATCATCCATTTTACGTTTTTTTGCTTCGGCAATCAGTTGCTGGTGCAAATAGACAATCGCATTTTGACTATTGGTGGTGTGTTCATTAAAACCGGTAATTTCTGCCGGACGTAAAAAGGGCAGCGCCAAACACCAGGCCACAATGTGTTTCTGTTGATCATAAATCGGAACCAGCAACCGGTCTAAATCAATCTGACCCTTCTCATTTTTATGAACTACGCCGACGGTTCTGGCATTGTATTTTTCCAGTAAGGGCTCGACCTGTTCAATACGATAGCCCGAGTCATGGTTACCGGCAATCATCAGGGTTTGCATATGCGGGGCAAGGGCATGGGCATCGGCCAAGAATTGATAAAGCTGTTTTTGCGCGCTGGATGCAGGATTGATGACATCAAAAATATCACCGGCGATCAGTAATGCATGGGGCTGTTTCTGCTGGATTTGTTCAAGTAGCCAGCTTAAAAACTGTTCATGTTCATACTGGCGTGAATGGTTATAAAAGAATTGTCCCAGATGCCAGTCTGATGTATGCAGAAAATGAACAGCCACGAATGCCCCAAATCACAATGGATAAAATGAGCTTATAAATTATCATAAATCATGCCACCTATTCTGCCTTTCATTGTCGATGTAGTCGCTTAATTTATGTTAATCGATTTAATTCTAAAGCTTTTTTTTATTGGACATTTTCATCCGCTTCTACCAGGCCAAAAGTATTGTGATCAGGGTCAAGAAAATATCCCTGCCAGCAACGCCCAGGAATGGCAAATTTGCCCATGGCAATTTGACCGCCTGCATTCAGAATTTTCTGTGCGACTTCATCAAAATTTTCAACCAGTACAGAACAGGTATAAGCATTGGTACCACAATGGGTTGGAGGGATTTCTGCAGGGCGTTTCAGTAAACCGCCAGACATGTTCTCAGTTTGGATTTGATAATACTCAATCGGCAAACCTTCAACCTTACTAAATTTCCAGCCAAAAACAGACTGGTAAAAATCGATGTCTCTGGCTGGATTGGAAGACTGGATTTCAAAGTAAACAATATTATTCATCATCTGATCCTGAGTGTTGTTTTGAAAATTTTAGAAAAATACAGGGATGTTGTTCCAAATGCAGAACATAGGGATTACCTTGAAAATAAATCAAATTGCTAGAAATATATGTTTCTTCTTGGAGAGAAATTGTAGAATAAATAATCATCTTGAAATGTAAAAATGTTCAGTGGTGAAAAAGCAGTTTTTATGGGGGAGCCTGTTTCAGGCAGGTTAGTCATCAAGCGCGTATTGAAATGTCGTGTAGGGTAAAACCAGAACATATTAAGACATTTTTTGTGCATTCAAATTAGAGTAGTCTTATGTCGAACAATCTGTTTGATGAGCAGCAATTGTCGAATGACATGTTTTATAAAACATTATTAGAGTCGACTTTGGCCATACCCTGGAGCATAGACTGGGCCAGCAAACAGTTTAGTTATATTGGTCCTCAAATTGAAAAGTTACTGGGCTGGGAACAGAGTTCCTGGAAGTCGGTGCAGGACTGGGCAGACCGTATGCACCGGGATGATCGTGATCATGTCCTGAATTATTGTGTGTCGCAATCCATCGCCGGTATAGATCATGAAGCGGACTATCGTGCCTTAAAGGCAAGCGGTGGATATTGCTGGATTCGTGATGTGGTTCATGTGGTACGAAAGGAAAATGGTGAAGTTGAACGTTTAGTCGGCTTTATGTTTGATATTTCTGAACGCAAGAAAAAGGAAGAGGAACTAAAAGCGTTGCACCGCAAGCTGGAAGAATTTTCCTATAAAGACGGTTTAACTGAAATTGCCAACCGACGCTTATTTGACGATTTCTATTCACGTGAATGGGACAACGCAATACGTGAACAAAAGCCCCTGTCGGTCATTTTGATCGATATCGATTTCTTTAAACAATACAATGATTTTAATGGGCATATTATCGGTGATGCCTGTATCAAGCAGATTGCACAGATGCTGGAAAGCTGCTGTGTACGTCCACGTGACCTGGTGGCACGTTATGGGGGCGAGGAATTTGCGATTGTATTGCCAGAAACGAATTTAGAGGGAGCGATTCAAATTGCAGAGAATATCCTTCGTATGATGAATCAGGCAAATCTGCCCCATCGGGCATCTCCCATTTCAGAAAATGTTAGTTTAAGTCTGGGGGTGAAATGTATTTGTCCGACAGAGAAAGATGACAAAATACACTTTTTAAATATGGTTGATAAAAACCTGTTTAAAGCCAAACAGACTGGACGTAAGCGTTATATTGCCGATGAAATATCAAATTCAATTTTAAGTTCAGCGAACAATTGAAACGCAAATAAAATCAAAAATCCCCTCAAGCGAGGGGATTTTTTTTTAATCTTTAAAATGAACTGGAATCCACTGATAACTCTTCCCATCTTTGGAATAAATATGTCCAAGACCCGGGAAAGGTAAGTGCGGTGCTGCGATCAGCTGTCCATCTTTGGCATATTCGGCAAAGTGTTTTAAACGTGTCTGTACCGCTGTTTGGGGATCAGTATCAAACTCAATCGCGGTTTCAGGACGGTCAAACTGCAAAGTATGTGAATGCACGATGTCGCCAATAAACACCACTTCCTGACCATCAGCTTTCAGTTTAAAGCTGTAATGTCCCGGTGTATGACCAAAAGAAGGTTTAAATTGAATATCGCCAAAGGCTAAAGATTTATCTGAGAAGACTTTAATCTTTTTAGCTTTTTCATAGGGTGCTAAAGCAGCTTTAATTTTTTCAACTGTGCCTAAAAATGCAGCCTGTTTGGCTTTTGGTAGTTTCTTCACGGTATTGGGATTTAGCCAGTAGTCATATTCTGTTTTGGCAATGTGTAGCGTGGCATTGGGGTAATTCGCTACGCCGTTATTTGAGATGCCGCAGACATGGTCAGGGTGTAAGTGGGTCAGGAAAATCTCATTCACTTGTTCAGGTGCGTAGCCTGAGGCTTTCAGGTTATTATAAATCGACCCTAGATGTGTGCCAAAGCAGCTGGCTGCACCGCTGTCTACCATCAGTAATTGATTACCTGTATTGATCAGGAATGCATTCACAGACGTTTGGATGCCTTGGGCTTGGTCAGCATAATATTTTTTGAGAATCTCGGTTTTTTCGGTGTCGCTTAAGCCTTTAAACATAGATGGGTTGAGGTAAAGCGTGCCATCAAGTAGGGCTGTGATTTGGGTATTACCGATTTGATGATGGTAATAGCCTGCGACTTGTTTTGGGGCTGTGATGGTGGTTGGTTCAGCCGCTTGGGTAGTAAGGGTTGCTATACCAAGTGTGAGTGCGATTAGGAGGGGTTTTAGGTTTTTCATGGGGTTTTTATTAAAGTGAAAGTGATAAATATTTTTAGCATAGATAAATATAGATTTTAAATTTTTAGGTTAGATTTTTTCCTTACTGTTGAAGGATCAAAAGTAACAAAAATCCTTTGTTCGTTAGAGGGCACGTCCATGTGCCCCTAACGAACGGGCGACATCCATGTCGCAGGTCGTGTGATTTTATGTTGTAACAGAATTTTCAGTGAATTTCCCTCTCCTACAAGGAGAGGGCTAGGGAGAGGTGTTTTATGTACTAAAAACTAAATCAAGGAAGAGTAATTTTAGGTTTTCATAGGATTCTTATTAAATTTAAAGTGATATATTTTTTAGTATGTTGTATGCAGTTTTGCATTTATAAAATTATCCTTTAATGTTGTATTAAATAATTATTTTTAAAGTGGAAGTTTATGTCAGAAGAACAATATTCAGGCAAACCCTTAGCTTATTTGGATCAAAATATTCTAGATGCATTTCTAAAAGCTAAGGATGAAAATAAGAGCTTTATTGAGGAATTTAAATCAAAAGTTCAAGTGGTATATTCTGATATTACTTTACAAGAAATCCATCTTGCAGGATCAGAGTACTCGCAATTTTTTTTACAACTTTTACAAGATATTAATGCTCATCATATTTCTATCCAAATTGATCAAAATTGGAAACCAACAAATACATTAAGAGGTTCATTGAAGTCTCCATTTCATCATTACCAAATTTTTTTAGAAAATAGACAATATGATGAAATGTTAGTCCAATGCAAAATGAATACGTTTGCACTATATGGTGGGATCAAAGATTTCCATCAACTTGCAGATCAACAAATTATCAATCAACATAACTTGTTAAATGATTTAGAAAACCAACTTAATATTTTAAAAGAAATTCGCAATAAGGATCCCATAGTTCTTCAATTTATAAAACAAAAGGAAGAGGAGTTGGATAGCCTAAAATGTAAAATACCAACTTTTGAAAACTCTGTGACGTTCTCAACCGAAAAATTGAAAGAAGCAAATTGCAAATTGGATGCACATCTTGCTTTTAGAAAAGCATTAGGAATAAATATTGATAAAATTAAAGAAATTAATTTTCCTAATGTGATAGAGAAAATTTGGAAAAGTATTCAACTCAATAATAATATTTTAAAAAATATAGAGTTTCATGATTTTTGCCAAATAAACTTCGATCCTACTGCCTATGAAAGAGAATTAACTGATTTTGAAAAAATTCATGCTCTTTATTCTATATTAAATTTGATTGGTTATATGCCAGAAAAAAAAGTAAAAAACGAAGCTAAATTTATTGCATCAGATAGAGACATCTCTCATGTTGCTTACGCTTGTTTGTGTAGCTATTTCATAACTAATGATGAAAGATTATTAAATAAAAGTAGAGCAATTTATGAATATTTAAACATTGATACAGAAGTTCTAGAAATTTCTGTATTTAAATAAAAGCCCCTACATCGTAGAGGCTTTTTTATCTCAGATTTAAAATCTTAAGACACTTTATCACCCGGTTTAGCACCAGATTCAGGTGAAATCACCCAAACGCCGTCACCATTACCCGCAGCTAACACCATACCGTTTGAAATACCAAAACGCATCTTACGCGGTGCAAGGTTAGCCACCATCACCACCAATTTGCCTTTTAAGTCTTCAGGTTGGTAAAACTCACGAATACCGCTAAATACATTACGTGGTTCAGCTTCACCTACATTTAAAGTCAATTGAAGCAGCTTGTCAGAACCTTCAACCGTTGCAGCCTCTAAAACTTCAGCCACACGTAGGTCAACTTTCATAAAGTCTTCAATGCCAATCATTTCAGCTTCGCCCACTTTAGCTTCAGCTTTCTTCTCTTTAGCTTTCTCTTTTTTCTTTTCCGCTTTTGGTGCTTCAGCAGGGGCAGCTAAAGAATCTTTAGAAGCATCGACCATTGCGGCAACAGCTTTCGGATCTACACGCTGCATCAACGGTTGGAACAATGCAATTTCATGACCGACAAGAATCGTTTCACGAGAAGCGAAATCGAAAGAAGCCAATTGTAAAAAGTCTTGAACTTGTTGAGCCAATGTTGGAAGTACTGGTGCAAGATAAACCGCCAATTGACGGAACAGGTTAATACCTGCAGAACATACGTCATGTACTTGCTGTTCTTCGCCTTCAATCTTCGCAAGCGCCCAAGGCTTTTTCTCATCAATGTATTGGTTTGCTTTATCAGCCAATGCCATGATTTCACGAATCGCAGCAGAGAATTCACGCGCTTCATACTGAGCAGCAATCGATGCACCTGCATCAATAAAGCTTTGCACCAATTCAGGCTCTGCACAAGTCGCAGACAATTTATTGTCAAACTTGGTGTTAATGAATTTCGCACAACGGCTGGCAATGTTCACCACTTTACCAACCAAGTCAGAGTTTACTTTCTGAACGAAATCGTCAAGGTTCAAGTCAGAATCTTCAACTTTGTCAGAAAGCTTAGACGCGAAGTAGTAACGTAGGTATTCAGGATTTAAATGCTCTAAATACGTTTCAGCTTTAATGAACGTACCACGAGATTTCGACATCTTCTGACCGTTTANNGACATCTTCTGACCATTCACTGTCAAGAAACCGTTGACGAATAAGCTTGTTGGCGTGCGGTAGTTTGCGCCTTCCAGCATCGCAGGCCAGAACAATGCGTGGAAGTAAACGATGTCTTTACCAATGAAGTGATACACCTCATTTTGAGAATCTTTTTTCCAGTAATCGTCAAAGCTTAGGTCAGGACGTTTGGTTTTGATGTAGTTCTCAAAACTCGACATATAGCCGATCGGTGCATCGACCCAAACGTAGAAGTATTTGTTTGGTGCATCAGGAATTTCAAAACCAAAATATGGCGCATCACGAGAAATATCCCAATCCGACAAACCTGCTTCAAACCATTCATCTAACTTGTTGGCAATCGACACAGGTAAACGACCTTCATCACGTGTCCATTTTTGTAGGTATTCACCAAAGTTAGGCAGTTTAAAGAAGTAGTGATCTGAAGATTTTTCTACAGGAGTCGCACCACTTAATGTTGATTTTGGATTGAGCAGTTCAGTTGCGTTATACGTTGTACCGCAAACTTCGCATGAGTCACCGTATTGATCTTCCGCTTTACATTTCGGGCAGGTACCTTTAATGAAACGGTCAGACAGGAACATGCCTTTTTCAGGATCGAACAGCTGGGTGACAGGGCGAACGGCAATGTTGCCGGCTTCACGGTTCTTGATATAAATCTCAGATGCACGAGCCTGGTTTTCAGTGCTGTTGGTTGAGTCGTAGTGGTCGAAGTCCACTTTAAAACCGGCAAAGTCACGCTCATGTTCTTTTTGGACATTGGCAATTTGCTGTTCAGGCGTAATACCGTTGGCTTCAGCACGCAGCATGATCGCCGTGCCGTGAGCATCGTCCGCGCAGACATAAGTCACATTATGACCCATTGCACGCATGGCACGAACCCAGATATCTGCCTGGATATAACCGAGTAAGTGACCCATATGGATCGGACCATTGGCGTATGGAAGGGCGTTAGTGACTAGGATATTACGCACGGATATGACTCTCTCATTCGTATTTTATGCAATGGGTCATAATTTTACATGATGCAGAGGGGATTACAAAGAAATGCTTTAGCTGAAGCGCAATGAATAAAGCAACTTGAATATTCAAATATAAAATTCGATATCATCCGATGAGCGAATATTAANNCGCTACTTTCTGCAATCAATAGCAACAACATGTACAGGCTTTGTTGCAGTTTGCTTAATTCGTCTGCTGGGTTGCAGGCTTTGTGCTAAAAAATTTGTCTGATCATTTTATGACACCTCAGGAGGGTACTCATGACTCAGAATAACCAGACAAGTACTTCGAAGCAAAACCAAGATAAAGAACCACATACACAACAAGTGAATGAGCAATTGGAAAAAGAGCAAAAGCAGAACGAGATTGATAAACAGCACAAGCAGGAACATCAGGACGTTCTAGAAGCCCAGCAGAAAAATACTGATGAAACGTCTGAAGTGAAGCAAGGTGCTCAGCCCAATGGCGAACATGCAGAGCAAAAAGATAATTCTAAAGAAGCTCAGTCTGGCCAGTCAGATAAAAAATCTGAAAGCATTAAGATGGATGACTTAAAAGCGAAGGCCATTGCCATTGGTGAGGATCTACTGAAAAAAGCCGAAAAGATTCTGAATGAGCTAAAAAATGGCAAGTCAGACAGTCAGCAAACTGGTGAACAGGGTTTTGGTGACACGAAAAAGGCGAAAGCGGATCATACCTCGGAAGATAAATCGGCAAATCAGTCAGATCAGCAGGACCGTATGGCACATTTCAAAGATGAGGCCCTGCATAAGTTTGAAGACACCAAACAGAAGATTACGGAGTTGGTCAACGAAGCCTCTGTCAAACTGGGGGAACTGAGACAGATAGCGACGGATACAATGAGTAAAATGAAAGGCGAAGATCAATCCCAGTCAGGGGATTCGAAAAAGCAGGATCATGATAAAACCGATCAATCTGAGCAAAACAAGCCTGACCAAAATAAAAATCATCAATAATGGTTTCAACTTAAAAGACCCTTCAATCAGAATATGATTGAGGGGTCTGGAAAGGCAAAAAATTTAAGATCGTTTTGAGACCATCAAAACATGGGGCCTCTGCATTGGGCAATGTCGAAATCAGGCGAGCTATTATTTAGTGTTTATGAGGCTGATGGAATTTCGATTGGGATTCCACCAGCCTCATAGTATTTATTGTATAGCGCTATGTGCTGTATTGAATACCTGTGATAATAGCCACTTAAAGCAATATGCCAAGAGTAAAGAGCATGATGGACGAAGATGATTTCGATTTCGACCACCCCGTCACCCGTATTAAACAAAATGCTGCCAGTCAAAAACAATTGGGCAGTCAGATTTTAAAAGATGCCGAGCAATATCTTGAAGAGATCTCGGCAGATGAGCACGCACTTTTAATTAAAACCCTATTCGACTTGGCACAGCAAGATGCTTATTTCCAGGTCTTGGCAGATGAACTTGATCAACCGATTGGGGCGAAAGTTGCCAATGATGCCTTAAACCTGCTGTATTTCTGGCAAGCGGTTCAGCAGTTTGAAGATGTAGCAAAATTTAATTTACTGGATCTGATGAATGGCGAAGCTTTTCAAACTCAAATGCTCAAGGCTTTTGATACTTTAAACATTTCAGCACATAAAGCACAGCGTCGTCTTGTGCTTCTGGAAGCATTTAAGTTATATAAATTAGGTTTTTATGCAGGCTGTATCCCGATGTTGTATGCACAGCTTGAAGGAATTTTGACTGATGTTCTAATTGAAGCCGGTTTTTTAAAACAAAATGCAACCAAGTTTGTCGATGTTTATAAAATTGTTCCCGGCTTAAAGGGCAATGAAATTAAGAGCCTGTGGCACAAATCTAAAATTGCCACAGAAATGAATCCTTACTTTGCTGAACTTGCAGCCTATAAGATGGACAGCAGTTCATCTGTAAGCATGACCCGCCATAACATTTTGCACGGTACCGATCTGAATCATTTTAATCAGGGACGCAGTTTTATTTTGTTTATCTGGCTGTTTTCTTCGGTCAGTTTTATGAGCACGCTTAAATACTGATAAGCTGATGTCATTATATCAAGCTGAAATCGACTTGGGTGAGCCTGGCTTATCGGGTAAATAGGCTAGAGAGATAAATGGAATTTTAATATTCAAAACAGATAAAAAAGCTATCTCTTTTCTATGATTTTAACCCGCAGAAGCTTTTAAAAGAAATTTACTAGTTTCGGGGCGATGCAATTCACTTCAGGGCGTCAATACAATTGCATTTTGACCCCATTCTATTTTTTATGACGCATCGAAATTCTCAAGCCTGAGTAAGGGGAAGTGATACCCAAGTTGATATTCCGTATTCTAACTCTCTAAATCACTAGAAAAATCTAATGAAATTTATAGCTCACGCCAGACTTTGTTTTCATCTTGCAAAGAAACCGTGAAATTAAAATTTGAATCGTCTGATACAAGTAAGCTTGTAGGGGTATGCATAACCACTTTTAAAATCGTCCCTTGTTCAAACACGAGGGGATTGCAGTTTTCTTTTTGCAAGATGATTGGTTGTAATAATTCGATTACTAACTTTTCCATTTCACTTCCCTTGTATATTAGAAACTAGATTAATAATAGCATAAATTGATAGATATTTAACCAATTTTATCACTTTTGCGAGTTAAATCAAAAACAAACAGATAAAATCTGCAACGCAGTTTACAGGTTGAATCAAAAAATGAGAAAGGATTAGAGTTTATATTCTGATTGATCCTCGGTTTTTAGTCATTTCTTGACATGATTATGGATTTGATTATTTTTTCATTTTAAGAGAGCTTTAATCTATCTAATTTAAGCTGGGTCAAGCTCTGCTAAAAAGTTATTTGCACAGAATTATTGCTTGTTGCAAGTAGAATCATGGCAAGAATAGGCACAGCAAAAATACTGCTTTTTAATCAGATAGAGCAGATTTTAGGCTGAACTGGCATGATAAAAAACTCCCCACAAGACGAGTGAACCCTAAAACTTGATAATAAGAGGCAGCCTTTAAAGAAAATGACTTTGCTTGAAAAAACATTTCACAAACAGTGTATAAGTTGTTACAAAGATGAAAAGACTAGAATAATAGCCGCGTCATGCATCCAGCCAAATAGGCTGGATTGTTGAACGGCAAGTTTGAAACTAAAAAATAAAGGAACACCCCGAGCTAATGTTTAAATCTTTTTTCCCGAACCCGAAGTGGTTCTTTTTGTCGTTGGTGCTGTGGTTTGGAATCAATATTGCCTTATGGTATTCCGGTGGCAATAGTTGGGGAACCGTTTTAGGCTTTGCACCTGGCTATGCCACTGCAGAATTACCGATTGGGGTAAGTCGCTTTTGGTCACCTTCATTTTTATGGTTCTACCTGTGGTTCGTGCTTTCAACCATCATTTTTGCCCTGTTCTGGCGATTTAACTCCAGCAATCCGTGGCAGGGCTGGTCGGTCTGGGGCTCGGCTTTTATTCTGTTTAATATCTGGTTTGCCGTGCAGGTCAATGTGGTGGTCAATGCCTGGTACAGTCCATTTTATGACCTGATTCAAAAAATGTTGAGTAGTGGTGGAGGGAATGTCAATTTACTCTACAGTGAGACCTTGACCTTCCTCTATGTCGCGATGGTCTATGTGACCATTGCCGTGTTTAACCTGTTCTTTGTCAGCCATTATGTATTCCGTTGGCGTACCGCGATGAATGACTATTACACTGCGCATTGGGAACAGTTACGTCATATTGAAGGGGCTTCGCAGCGTATTCAGGAAGATACCATGCGTTTTGCCAAAACCACCGAGAGTTTGGGCGTGAGTTTTATTCAGGCCCTAATGACTTTAATGGCATTTTTACCGGTGTTATTACAGTTGTCATCGCATGTCAAACAGCTACCGGTGATTGGTGAAATTCCTTATGCACTGGTTTGGGCAGCCATTAGCTGGGCAGTGCTGGGTACCGTAGTGTTGATGGTCGTCGGGTATAAATTGCCGGGTCTGGAATTTAATAACCAGAAAGTTGAAGCTGCTTACCGGAAAGAACTGGTGTATGGCGAGGACTATGCTGAGCGTGCCGATCCGCTGACCTTAAAAGAACTGTTCAGCCGGGTACGTTTTAACTATTTCCGCCTGTATTTCCATTATGCCTATTTCAACATGGTGCGCATCTGGTACATGCAACTGGACAATCTGTATGGCCTGTTTGTGCTGTTCCCAAGTATTGCCGCAGGGGCGATTACACTGGGCCTGATGATGCAGATTGCCAATGTCTTTGGTAAGGTACGCGAGTCATTCCAGTATTTAATTGAATCTTGGCCGACTATTATTGAATTGCTTTCGATTTATAAGCGTTTACGGGCCTTTGAATCGACTTTGCATAAATAAGGCATACTCGAATTGAGCAACAGAACCCGCTTAATGCGGGTTTTTTTATAATGCGTTATATTTCACAATCATGAAAATGCTGAGCTATAGTGATTAAAAAGGGAACGGGTCAGAAAAAAATGAAAAGCTTTTATGCGTGGACTTCGCTGTGCTGTCTGGCCATGACCAGCCCTCTAACACTTGCCAAAGAAATTCAAGGCATGTCTTTTTCGCATCAGGATTGGGAAGTGTATTGCAGTAATACCGGCACCTGTCGGGCAGCAGGCTATCAGGATGATCATCTGCAAAACATGCCAGCCACAATCTTGTTGACTCGTAAAGCCGGGGCAAAACAAACCGTGCAAGGGACCTTTGCCCTATCCAGTTTTGATCAAGCCTTAGATAGCAAAAAACTGAATAATTTAAACTTTTTTATCAATCATCAGGATTATGGCCGAGTCAATATTAACATTTCAGAGCAACTGCTGACAGGAACGCTAAACAGCAAACAGCTCAATGCACTGTTACAACAGAGCCGGAAAAAAGTGAACCTCGTATTTAAAAATGCCTATTACACCTGGCAGGTTTCTGATGCAGGCATGACAGCTACATTGTTGAAAATGGATGATTTTCAGAAACGTATGGGTACGGTAGCTGCTTTGGTCAAGCCCGGCACCGCAGATGAGTCGAAAGTATTGGCAGCACAGCCTAAGCGAGTAGTCATCAAAGTAAAAACTCCAGAAAAACCGTATTTAATCTTGCAGCCCAAGACCAGACAGTACCAAAACCTGCATCCGTTACTCATGGCTGCCCGGCCGACACAGTCAGATGCAGCTGAATTTTGTGAAGGCATTTATGATGGAGAGGGTGCCAAACCACAAGCGATTGAACTTTATAAGCTTACCAATAACAAAGTTCTGGCTACCACCCTATGCTGGCGCGGAGCCTACAATGAAGGCTATGGGGTTTGGGTAATCAATCAATCGTTAACAGGCAAGCCGAGCTTTGTAACCGAATCTGCATCAGATTTTGCAGCAGGTGAAATCAGCAGTGCGCAAAAGGGTCGTGGTATTGGGGATTGCTGGAAGACGAGCGAATGGATTTGGCAGGGACAAGCTTTCGTTCAGACTGTAGATCGCTGGTCTGGCATGTGTAAAGGTTTTGCCGGTGGTGCCTGGGATCTTGATTTAATTGAAGCTGTAGTGAAATAACCCATTTCATTTTTGCTTGTGAGTACGCCAGCTAGCTATTTATATAAAAGACTAAATTTTCATCGGTTTATGATGGAAATTGTCGAATAGCTTTAGGAATAACTGAA
>DKLL01000099.1 GCA_002455755.1 Acinetobacter sp. UBA6641 | reverse complement strand
AAATCTTTGTGCAACAAAGCCTTTTTCAAATGAAAAACAAATAGTTAATTAATAAATCATCAAAACTTTCATATGAAGAAAAATATATTATCTTTATTTATGAATAACAAAGTGCAAGAAAAAGCATTAAATCCAAATGATCAAGCAGTTGCTTGGCTCGAAATAATTAAATTTATCTTTAATACGGGGAAAGTTGAAGGGAATAAAAAGATTTTCAGAATAGAACCCACGCTATCAAAACATCTTTTACAAAATCCAAATAGTTTATATTAAATGAAACCCAATAAATATTGGGCCTTTATTAGTTAATACCCACCTTCAGATTTTATCACCTCTGCATCACTTTTATACTGGGCTAAAAGTTCACGCAGAGAATTCATCAATACACTGGTATCTACTCCCACCGCAACAAATTCAGTACCGAGGTCGATATATTTTTGCGTCACCTCATGAGCCGTCGATAGAATTCCCGCTGCCTTGCCCGATGCACGTATACGTTGAATTGCATCTATTACGGCTTTTTGTACTTCCGGATGATTCGGATTACCCTGATAACCCATGGTCGCAGACAAATCTACAACACCAATAAACACGCCATCAATGCCCTCTACTTTTAAAATCTCGTCCAGATTTTCCAGACCTGTTACCGACTCAATCTGAATTAGTAGACAAATATTTTCATGTGCTGTTGCATAATAATCCGGAATACTGTTCCAGCGCGTTGCACGTGCCAGTGCAGCACCTACACCACGAATTCCTTCTGGCGGATAACGTACCGCTTTCCCCATCAGTTCAGCCTGCTCAACCGTTTCCACCATAGGAATCAATAAAGTTTGTGCCCCAATATCCAAAAGCTGCTTAATCAGTTGCACGCTGCCAATAGGCGGACGCACTACAGCTTGCGAAGGATAAGCTGCAATACTTTGCAGTTGAGAAAGTGTGGTTCTTAAATCACTCGGTGCATGTTCACCGTCAATCAATAACCAGTCATAGCCGGCATTGGCTGCAATTTCAGTGCCGTAAGCATCTGCCAACCCCACCCATAACCCAATCTGCTGCCGTGTTTTTAAGCGTCTTTTAAAATGGTTTGTATCATCTATCATTTGCTTACTCAACCCAATGATTACACATCCATTTGATTAAACGCCATTTACGAAAAAGTGCCAATATTGATTTCGTATTTTGTCATTGTATATAGCTATTAATATTTAATTTTATTAAGTTTTTTACTATAAATTCGAATAAATTTTGGCAATCTTTATATCGAGATATAAGTTATCTAAAAATTCTTCCAAGCTATTTCAGCCGTGAATCAGGTAAAATCATAAAAAATTTAATAGTGGAAATGTCACTCATGGATTTGTTAAACGTTTCAAAAACACGTTACACCACCAAAGCATATGATGCCTCAAAAAAAATTCCGCAGGAACAATTTGAACGTTTATTGGAAATTCTGCGTCTCACCCCGTCCTCCATCAACATTCAACCCTGGCATTTTTTTATCGCAGATCATGATGCTGCAAAACAGCGAATCGCTAAAGCATTGGTGGGAAAATATGCCTACAATGCGCCTAAAGTTTTAGATTCCTCTCATACCATTCTGTTTTGTACCAAAGCAGATATCAGTGAACAGCATTTAGATACCTTGCTTACTCAGGACGATCTTAGTGGGCGTTTTAAGGATGAAAAAGCCAGACAGGGTCAAAAAGACAGCCGCTCTGGTTATGTAGATTATTACCGTAATGAAAAAGGTGATATTCAACGCTGGGCGGAAAACCAGACTTTTATTGCACTCGGTCAATTGCTACTAGCTGCCGGTATTGAAGGTGTTGATGCTACGCCTATAGGCGGATTTGATGAACACATCATTAGTCAAGAATTGGAATTAGATGAAAAAGGCTTGATTCCATCAGTGATAATGACGCTTGGCTACCGCAGTGAAACCGATTTCAATGCTAAATTACCCAAGTCCCGCCTGAATCGGGAAGAAATTTTCACCAAGCTATGATTAAAAAAAATTACAATAAAAGGGGCTAATAAGCCCCTTTCATGTCATTTCAGGACTTATTTTTGCAACAATATTAAGGTATATTGGCGCAAAAAATAAACGGTAGTATCTATCATGCTTGCTGCTCCTAAAATGCCCATAAAATTTGAATGCCCTTCCTGCAAAACGGTTTACCTGCAGAAATACAGCCCAGATGCCATTTTAACCTCTTATCCTAAATGCCCCCATTGTCAGCAACCCGGTCAACTTCAGGGCACTATTGAAATACAGGATATATTCAAACATCCTGTGGCGATGGCCAATTACTACTGGCAAGGTACATTGCAACGTTTTCAGCGTACATAATTATACCAATAAATTGATTTATAAGAATTAAATTTTAAAATTACAGCATATTTAAATGTGCTTCAGATTTAGTTGCTCTGGTTGTGCTGACTATTTTATGGTCTGTTTTTTGCTTTATACCTTTATATAACAATTAAAATTTTTAAGAGGTTCGCTATGTCTTTATTTATGCCTATGCCGATGAAGTTTGAATGTCATCATTGCCAGCAATGTTATGTTTATCTTTATCAACAAGAAGATCATCACTATCCTGCCTGCCCTTCTTGCCATAGCAATGGCTTGCTGTTGGGAATAGCAGAGCCGCAAGACTTTCTTCAGCATCCTCTTATGTTTCTATGCAGTTATCTTAAACAGACATGGCATAAGCTAAGCAAATAACACTGGCCAAACCTAAAGCCAGACCAAAGGCAGTTGCAGGTTTCAATTTTTCTTTAAAAATGATTAAGCCACTCAATGCTCCCAATACCACCACCAGTATATTCATGCCTGCAAACACAATTGCAGGTGTGTCTTTTAACAGCATATGTGCCTTAACATATAAGGCAATATTGGCAAAATTTAAGATTCCCAGTCCCAATCCGGCCAGAATATTGTTTGTGCTAGCCGCAGTTTTTGTGGTTATTGCAATATAAGCCAGTGACAATACAAAGGCACAAATAAACATTAAGTTTAGGGCGACGGCAAACTGTACGCCTAATCCAGTGGTGTACTTGAGCAACACATCAATTAAGGCATAGCCAAACCAGACCAATGCCAGATAGAGCAAGCCTTGCCTTGAAAATGACTGCCCTTGCGCTGCTGCTTGATGTGAAAATAAAATACTCAGTACTGCTAAAATCCCTAATCCGATCCCGATGATTTTCAGGCTATTAAACTGTTCCTGAAAAATAAAAAAAGCGGCCAATAATGATAAAACCACANNTTTCTGTTTTTATAATACCGGCATATTGCAATGCCTTTGCCAGACACAGAAAAATACTCGGCAATAGTACCCCTAAAGCAATAATGAGCCACCACGGTGTATTTGTGATTGAAATATGCTGTAAATCGGGCTTAAACCACAAAAAACAGAGCACACTTGCAGAAGCATAGTTCCAGACAATCATTTGCAGCGCATCAAAACCTTTGCTTTTAGCGAGTTTTAAGAGAATTGAGATCACGACACTACAGCATGCCGCAGCAAATATAAGTTCCATCTTTTGCCTTATTTTCCTTATTTATAATGATTCAGAGGGTTAAATACAGAAAAGCCCACAATAGATGTGGGCTTTTGATTATAGATAATCTTTATGGATTATTTATAACGATTGACCATTTTCTCTAAAGAGATTGGACGAATCTTGTCTGCATGACCTGCAGTACCAAACGCTGTATAACGATCTACACAGATTTGTTTCATTGCAACAATAGTTTCTGCAAAGAATTTACGTGGATCGAATTCGCTCGGTTTTTCAGCCATCATACGGCGCATTGCACCCGTTGATGCCAAACGTAAGTCAGTGTCGATATTGATTTTACGTACACCGTGTTTGATCGCTTCAACCAGTTGTTCCACTGGCACACCATAAGTTTCTTTGATGTCGCCGCCATATTGGTTAATGACCGCTAACCATTCTTGTGGTACAGAGCTTGAACCGTGCATCACGAGATGAGTATTTGGCAATGCCGCATGAATTTCTTTAATGCGGTCAATCGCTAAAATATCACCTGTAGGTGGACGGGTGAATTTGTACGCACCGTGTGAAGTACCCACTGCAATTGCCAAAGCATCTACATTGGTATCTGCAACGAATTGAGTCGCTTCTTCAACAGAAGTTAAAAGCTGAGAATGATCAAGAACGCCTTCTGCACCTACGCCATCTTCTTCACCAGCCATACCGGTTTCAAGGCTACCCAGGCAACCAATTTCACCTTCAACTGAAACACCACAAGCGTGCGCCATTTGCACGGTACGACGAGTTACATCAACATTGTATTCATAACTTGTCGGTGTTTTACCGTCAGCACCCAATGAACCGTCCATCATGACCGATGAAAAGCCCAGCTGGATCGAGCGTTGGCATACATCAGGGTCAGTACCATGATCTTGATGCATAACCAATGGAATATGTGGCCACTCTTCAATTGCTGCCAAAATTAAATGACGTAAAAACGGAGCACCCGCATATTTACGAGCACCCGCAGATGCCTGAACAATAACAGGTGAATTCGTTTCGTCTGCGGCTAACATAATTGCGCGCATTTGTTCTAAATTGTTTACGTTAAACGCTGGTACGCCGTAATTGTGTTCGCCGGCGTGATCCAAGAGCTGGCGCAATGAGATAAGTGCCATAATGTCCTCCCAGGTAATGCCCCATATTCTACATGTTGATGGCTTTCAATTCAGCAAGAAAAAACACTATTTCAAAAAAAATCCCTGCATTTGCAGGGACTTTTAAATAAAAAATGACAATCTTAATGGGCAGTGGCTGTAGAAGCTGCTTCATCGGTAGCGGCTGTCGCTTCATCTGCGGGTGCATTTGCGATTTCAGCTGGCACATCAGTATTTTTTTCATCCAGAACTGGCTTATCCAGTGCATCAATCGCTTTTTGCTGTTCTGGTGTGGTTTGCTCGTCAACTGCTGCAGAAGCGGCAGTTTCAGTTTTAGGTGCTTCATCTTTCTTGGCACAGGCAGCCAGAGTCAAAGGTAAAATCACCAATGCTGCAAGTGTTAATTTCAGGTTCATCACATATTCCTGCTGTAGGAGATCTAATGACCGGAATTTTATTGCAGTTATATTTCATTTTAATGACTAAAAAATGAATCACTAAAAAGCAATGAAAAAAGGCTGACCGAAGTCAACCTTTTGATTACAGCTAGACGGCTGAATTAAGCACGTTCTAAAAGTACAGCAACTGCTGGAAGAGTTTTGCCTTCGACAAATTCAAGGAATGCACCACCACCGGTAGAGATATAACCAATTTTGTCTGCAACCTCGTATTTATCGATTGCCGCTAAAGTATCGCCACCACCTGCAATAGAAAAACCGTCAGATTCAGCAATCGCTAAAGACAGTGCCTTAGTACCTTCACCAAACTGATCTACTTCAAATACGCCAACAGGACCATTCCAGAGAATCGTTTTAGAGGTTTTCAGGATTTCAGCAAATGCTTTTGCAGTTTCCGGACCCACATCCAAAATCATGTCGTTATCGCTAACATCTTCGACTTTTTTCACTACAGCTTTAGCCGCAGCCAATGAACCAAGGAAGTCGTCGAAGTTAATTTCAGATGCATCTGCAACCACAACGTCAGTTGGAAGCGGTACAGAAACTTTTGCCGCAATCGCTTTTGCAGTGTCGATCAAATCATTTTCGCACAGTGATTTACCCACGTTGTAACCAGCCGCAGCCAGGAAGGTATTAGCAATTCCGCCACCTACGATAATTTGATCGCAAATGTCTGAAAGTGAAGTGAGTACATCAAGCTTGGTTGATACTTTAGAACCCGCAACAATGGCAACCATTGGTTTTTCAGGTGTTTGCAAAGCACGGCCCAAAGCATCCAGCTCAGCCGCAAGTAAAGGACCCGCAGCCGCCACTTTTGCAAAACGCGCTACGCCTTCAGTTGACGCCTCTGCACGATGTGCGGTACCGAACGCATCCATCACAAATACATCGCAAAGCGCGGCATATTTTTGTGCAAGTTCAGGATTGTTTTTCTTTTCACCTACATTGAAGCGGCAGTTTTCAAGCAATACCACTTGACCTGCTGCAACTTCAACACCATCTAAATAATCAGTGAAAAGTTTGACTTCCTGGCCCAAAGCTTCAGTTAAGTACGCTGCTACAGGGGCTAA
>DKLL01000145.1 GCA_002455755.1 Acinetobacter sp. UBA6641 | reverse complement strand
AATTAAATATAAATAAATATCAAACGCTTAAAAATAAAGTCATCATGTTGATTTAGTACTGAAATAAAATTCAAATTATGAGACAGCACTGATCCTTTTATCTTTTAACCACAGGTTTCACCATGACTAAGGCCGCTCGTCATGCTGTGGCAGGCTATCACTAATGCTATCCCACTCTGCCTTGGAAGCTACAAAAATATGTTGAGTCGGCCTTTGCTGCAATGGTGTATCCAGCGTCCCGATTCTCAAGCGATACAGATCAGGGGTTTCGGTTTTAATACTGATGATGGGCGAGCCACACTCACTACAGAAACAACGCTGGGTGGTTTCGGTGGACTGGAACTTTTTCAGTAAATGTTCCCCTTGCACAATGTGAAAATCGGCTTTTTTCACCGGGGCATTGGTAGCAAAGGCGCTGCCATTGGCTTTACGGCAACGCTGACAATGACATTGCACGATCTCGCCAATTTCGCCCCGAATTTCATAACGCAAACCGCCACACAAACAACTTCCGGTATATCGCTTTTGTTCAGACATAACTGCTGCATTTTTTATAAGGATTGAATCTGCAACTTAGCAGGTTTTAAATAGCAGTTCAAAACCTGCCCTTTGATTCACTGTTATTTTTGTGCAGCCAGATAGGCATGCACGCCCTCGCCTGCAGCACGACCTGTAGCAAAACACGCAGTTAACAGATAACCACCGGTCGGTGCATCCCAATCCAGCATCTCACCGCAACAGAACACATGCGGGTTGGACTTTAATTGCAACTGTTCCGACAACACATCGCGTTTTACTCCACCGGCACAGCTAATCGCCTCTTCAATCGGACGGAATCCTGTTAAAGGAACAGGCAGATGTTTGATCTGCTGCGCTAAAGCCAGCGCATCACTCCATAAGTCTTTCGCAACCAGTTCACGCAGCAGATTGGCTTTTACTGCATCCAGTCCCGCCTTACGCCAGACATTGCTTAGCGACTGCTTTTTACTGGGCTGTAATTTTTTCGCCAACTGCTCGATACTTTGCTCGGGAAGCAAATCCAGATACAGTTGCATGGCCTGACCATTTTTAACTTGCTGGCGCAGTGCACGCCCCTGTTTATAGACCAAGCCACTTTCCAGGCCATAATGGGTAATCACAATATCGCCCATACTTTTGGCTTGACCATCTACCCAAGCTTCCACACGTTTTAAAGGCTGGCCAAAGACCGGCTGCATAAACTCGGACCAGGTACGCTCCACCCCGGCATTACTGGCCTGAAAGGCTTCAATGTCATGCGGAGACAGCCATTGTTGCCATGCGCCGTCACTGCCCAGTTTCGGCCACGAGACAGCCCCACAAGCCATAATGATGGCATCAAAATCCTGTTCGCTGTCTTGCTGTGTGGTTAAATCCCGAATACACAGTTGCCGATCTTTTAAATTCACTACCTGATGACGATAGTGAAAGATTCCCCCCTGTTCAGCCAGACGTTTCAGCCAGGCACGCAGTAAAGGGGCAGCCTTCATTTCTACCGGGAACACCCGTCCTGAGGAGCCAATATAGGAGGCAATGCCTAAATCCTGCATCCATTGCTGAATCCAGTGGGCATCCCATTTTTTTACCCAAGAGGCCAACCACTCTGCCTGATCATAACGCTGAATAAATTGCTCAATTGGCTCGGCATGGGAAATATTCAGTCCGGTTTTACCCGCCATCAGAAACTTACGCGCAGCAGACGGCTTTTGTTCATAGACATGAATTTGGTAATCATATTGGCTTAACAGCTCCGTAGCCATTAACCCGGCAGGACCGGCACCAATAATCGCGACACGCTTTTTCATAACCGACTCATTCAGCGTTTTTAATATCAGTTTCTGATGTTACAGCCTGAACCGGATTTTGCCCTTGCAAGGGCATAAAATCATCAAAGCGCGTACTGTAGCCTTCCGGCTTGCTGATGATCAGTTGCTGGCACAATTCACCACGTTCCAGATACTTAATTTCAAAATGGGTACGTGCCGATGTAGCTGGAATCACTTCTTTGACAAAAGGCAATTTCCAGACATCAATTAACTGTTGCTGTGCTTCTGCAATATATTCAGCAATGTTGCTGGCCAAAGTGACTGTTCCACCTGGCTGTAAGCGTGACAGTAAAAATTCAAAAAATGGCATGTTTAACCAGCGCTGTGCCGGATTATGCGGTTCTGGATTTGGATAGAGAATAAAAAACTGCTGTACTTGAGCAGGCAATAGCCCATGCACAATCCAGGGCATGGCATCGGCATGAATCGCCTGTAAATTCGTTTGTCCTTCCAGAACATGCTGTTTCTGCATGGCCAGATATTTTTCACGTGTGCGCTCAATGGCGATCAATTTTTTTTCAGGATGTTGAGCTGAAAACAGCAAGGCATGTTTACCTTTGCCGGCACCAATTTCCACACAAACGGGATCTGGGCTAATCATTTGAAAATCACGAGGCGCATGCATACGCTGTGCTTGAAATTGACGAATTGGCATAATCAGATCAAACTAATAAAAATCCGCTCAAGTCTAGCAAGAGCGACTGTATTTGCCTAATTGAATCCTTATTTTTATTCGGAGAATAACATGTCCCGTACTTTTCCGTGTCCCCGCTGTGGCAAACTCACCACTTGGGAAGGCAATGAATTTCGTCCTTTTTGTTCAGAACGTTGCAAAATGATTGATCTGGGCGCTTGGGCCAATGATGAATATAAACTGCCGACTCAAGATTCACCGCAGGCAGAAAATAGTGGCGAACAAGATAATTTTTAATTCTTTTACCTGATCAACCGTAAAAACTCACCCAAAGGTGGAAAAATGTTTTAATCCACCTTAACCAAATGGATTGGAAAGCATTTTCTTATACTCCAAGCCCAAAAGAACAATACAGAAAAACAGAAGAATACCAATCATCTCAATTAAAACATCATGACTATAAAAACCTATACCTAAACAGGCCAGCATGAAAAAAGTGAATATAAACAACACTATTTTTATTAAAATTAACTTCATAACCTCTAACCGCACGAAAACAAATTAAAAATCACGTGATCTAGCCAACCTTTTATAGAGAAAAAGTTAATTTGTCTATAATTCTGTATTAAATTTGTTTTTATTTTTTTCAATACGTAATAAAAATTTATCTGGAAAAACGATTAAAAATATTTCTTCCAGGTGTTAAATTTTTCTCTTTTATACATAAAAAGCATAACCGGCGTTCACTATTTAAACTATAATGAATCTATAAAAATACCAATAAAATTTCTTTTACTTACTCAACAGTTTAAAAGTGATGCATCTCAGCTCTAAAGTGTAATAAAGATAAAAATTAACAACTATAAATCTTAAAAATTATAAAAAAAGGAGAGCTCCATGGGTCTCTGGTGCTTAAGAATTTTATTTTTTCTGTTTGTCGTCCTCAGTATTACTGGCTTGAGTTTCGGCATTTATATTCATGATGTCATTATTATCGCCATTGGCATCTTATTTATTTTTGCAGCCCTTATCATTGCCCTGGAATTAAAACAGCTGCGCAGCGGGCCCTTTCGTCAAGATTGATGAAATGAATTCATCAATCTTTTACAGAAAGACATTAACCCGCTTTACCTGCAACGAAAGGATTATGCTGTTTTTCAAAACCAATGGTACTCAAGGGACCATGACCGGAAATAAATTGCGTTTCATCCGGCAAACTAAAACATTCACGTTGAATGGAATCCAGTAACTGCTGATGATTGCCACGCGGAAAATCAGTGCGTCCAATCGATCCTTTGAACAACACATCTCCTGTCCATAACAGGCCATAGTTTTTATTATAAAACATCACATGGCCCGGCGTATGACCCGGGGCAAAACGGACTTCGAATTGCTCTTGTCCCAGTTTTAAGACTTCTCCGCCTTCAAGCCATTGCGTCACTTCTACCTTTTCTGGAATTGGAAAACCGTAACGTGCCGATACTTCCTGAAGCATATCTAGCCAAAAGGCATCTTCCTTATGCGGACCAATCACCGGTACCTCCCAGGCTNNATAAGGCTTTCACATTTAGCCCCAAAGCTTCCACTTCGGCTTTTAATTTTTCCGGCTCACCCCCTGCATCAATCAAAATGGCTTCTTTAGATTCAGCATCCCAAACAATTGAACAGTTTTGCTGAAATGCCGTGACCGGCACAATTTTGACTTGCAGCATGATAGTGAAACCTCAGAAAAATTAATGAGCGAATGTTTGCTTTAATCCATCAAGATTAGCCCGAAGCAGTGTGCTGAGCAAGGCGATATGATCTGGACGACAATTTAATGCCGGAATATAAGCATACTCCCCACCGCCTGCCGACTGGAATGTTTCAGCATTTTGCAGCGCTAACTCTTCCAGGGTTTCCAGACAGTCTGCGGAAAAAGCGGGACTCATGACCTGAACCGATTTCACTCCTTGCTGACCCCATTGTTCCAGCAAGGCATCAGTATAGGGCTTTACCCACTCCTGTTTTCCAAAACGCGACTGGAAACTGATGGCCCATTGTCTCTCGGATAAACCCAACTCATCTGCCAATAATTGTGCCGTGATACGGCAACGATCAGCATAAGGGTCACCCTTATCCGCATAAGGCTGAGGAATCCCGTGAAATGACATCAACAGTTTTTCTGGTTGACCATGTGTGGCCTGATAGTCACGCACACTTTGCGCCAGCGCCTGAATAAATGCGGGATGCTGATAATAATCACGAATAATGGACAGACCGGGCAAATTACGCTGTGTCAGGATCCATTTTGCGAGAGCATCATATAAAGGTGCTGTTGAGGTGGCTGAATACTGGGGGAATAAAGGTAATAAAATAATCTGATCTGGCATGTCCTGTGACAAGCTATTCAAGGCAGAACCAATCCCTGGATTACCATATGTCATGGCGGGAATCACATTAAGTTCAAATTCAGGATATTGTCCGGTTAATGTTTTTTTTACTTCAATGGCTTGATTTAATAGTACTTCACGCATGGGGGAATCATGCTGCCACACCATTTCATAGGCATGGGCCACACGCTTGGGACGAAAAGGCAAGATAAACAGCCGTAAAATGATTTGCCAAATCGGCTTCGGGATTTCAATGACACGCTGATCGGACAGAAACTGCTTCAGAAACCGCCGAACCGCAGCAACCGTTGGTTGGTCTGGCGTACCCAAATTGGCCAAAATAATAGTGACTTTCGTTTTAGGTGCAGAAGACATCAATCCCTTCCAATATAAATAAACTGCTTTACTTTAACAGCTTTCTGCACTTTCTCTCTATGGATTAAAACGCAGACTTAAATTGAAAAACGCGATCATTATCCAGCAAACTACTTTCGAGCAGCTTCTGTCCTTTAAGAGTCAATTGCCAGAGCATCCGTTGACGGTCATCCCGGCCTGACTGGACAATCCAGTCATTTTGACGCATTTGCATTTTAATGCTGTGTAAGGCACGAATATTAATTTGTGCACGGGCAACGGCATGCGCACGTGGCATTTCCACCCGAGCATCGTCCAGACCCGTATCATTTAAATAGTCATTGATGCATTTGGAAAAATACTCTTCCGGGGTGGGATTTTTAAACATGGTGCCCAAAATAGAAAGCAGCTGAGCCCAGGTGAGTTTTTTCTGAATTTTCAGTTCCTTAAAATTACCGTCCTGATAGGCATGCATACGATATTCAAAAGAAAACAGTTCATGCATGGACACTTTCGGTAAAGACAGGAACGGGTCTACTTCCCGTTTGCCCACTTCGGTTTCAAGCTGTTCAATTTTGGCTTTCAGTTGATCAATCTCATCGTGTAAAGCCTGGGTGTTTTGCGGCCGAACCCATCCCGTTACCGGATAGCGTTCCAGCATTTGTGGCATGTTAAAGCGTACAGCCATTTCCAGATCACGGATGCTACGGTAAGTAAAAATCTGATCGACTTCTTGCTGTAATAATTTACGGAATTCTAAAAATTTTTCGCGCAATTCAGGTTTTTGATCATGTAAAGATTCATCGCGTGATGCAGGGTCTTCATGCATAAATACAATAATCGGCTTCTGTTTGGTAACAGCGTAAATATATTCCAGATGCATATAACCTACACCTGAGACAGATTGTTCACCATACTGACTGCCCACCAGCAATACTACATAGTCACAATCATCAATCTGACGACGGGCAAATGCGGTACTTAATGGCGTTCGTTGTTCTAATCCCCAAGAAAAGAAACCCATGCCTACTAAAGTTTGAGCTAAAACAATACGTTCTGGCTGCATTTCACTGCCAGAAGTAGAAATAAAAACCTGATAACGCTTATCGAGCATTGGTTATCCTCTTCCAATTGCTTATTACATCCCGACTAGTACATTTCTGAGCAATCCCAATATAACTCAGCAACCCCAAATAAATATTTTTTTAATATATTTCAAAAGACTAGCTGCATTTCTTTATTTATTCAACACCAATATTACGAATATCCCAAGTCAAATCTTCGTGAATCAGGTACTGCAGCACAGTTTTTAAATTTTCTGCATTATTGCCACTCACATAGCACTCGATGCGTAAGCCATTATTTTGGTCTTGCTCAAATAACAATTGATTTTTGATCAAAATACGGGCTGTTTGTCGTGCAACTGCCTGTCCAGAGTCAATTAATGTCAGTTTCTGACCAAATATAGACTGAATTGCAGATTTTAGGAAGGGATAATGTGTGCAACCCANNTAAACATGCCTTACTCATCTGTGCACCACTTTCTACAAAAGGCACCAAATCCAGACAGGTGACTGGAATGACCTTTACATTGGCAGGCAATGCAAAACGCTGGACCACATCTTTAATCAGCTGGCCACGAAAGGTGGCAGGTGTGGCAAGCACAGCCACAGTTTTAGATTTGCTTTGCAATACCGCCGGTTTCAGTGCAGGCACCAAACCAATAATAGGAAAATTTTCTCCGTAATAATCTCGTAAATAATCCAGACTAAATGCAGAGGCGGTATTGCATGCGACGACTGCGACTTTACAGCCCTGACGATATAGCCATTCAATAGCTTGCGCGGTAAGCTCACGAATTTCCTGATCCTTACGCGGTCCATAAGGTACATGCGCAGTATCAGCATAGTAAACAATACGTTCTTTGGGTAAATGTCGGGCAATTTCCTGCGCTATAGACAAACCACCTATTCCAGAATCAAAAATCCCGATGGGTGCATCAGCTTGTGCCTGTGGCATTGGGTCGATTAAAGGATAAACAGGATGAATGGCTGTCATAGTTTTACTTTCAGCAGTTCAAGAAATCGGAACATCAAAGCTTAAACCTCAGGTGCCTAATTGCAAGCAAAAATCGCCACTTTGTAAGCTTAAAATGGTCTC
>DKLL01000147.1 GCA_002455755.1 Acinetobacter sp. UBA6641 | reverse complement strand
AAAAGAGTCTTCCACCTTATCCGTAACAAGTTATTGCACCCCCCCCCCCGCCATAATAAAAGCACAAGAGAATAACAGGCCTTTTGCAGGCACAGCACGCTTGGACAACTGCGCCAGCTTTTGCGGTGCCTGCCCTTCTCGAGCCAAACCGAACAGCATACGCGATGTTGAAAACACGCCACTGTTCATGGATGACATGACCGATGACAGCACGACCAGGTTCATGATAATGGCTGCGGCCCCAATGCCTGCATGCATGAACAGCGACACAAAGGGACTTTGATCTGCAGGAATCTGGTTCCACGGTGTTACCGACATCACAATGAACAGCGACAACACATAGAACAAAATAATCCGGGTCGGAATGGCATTCACCGCCTTGGGCAAGTTCTTTTCAGGGTCTTGGGTTTCGGCTGCCATGGTTCCGATCAGTTCCACTCCCACAAAAGCAAACAAGGCAATCTGGAAACCAGCCAGAAAACCGCTGCCACCCTGCGGGAACATGCCGCCATGGGACCAGACATTACTAAAGCTGGCCAGCGAACCACCTGGCGCATGAAAATGGTTAAATACCATAAAGCCACCAATACCAATCAAACCTAAAATGGCCAAAATCTTGATCAGGGCAAACCAGAATTCAATTTCACCAAACAGACGTACGGCGAGCATATTAATGCCGAGCACCAGCAACACGCAGGCCACGCTGATCATGGCCTGTCCGGATGGAGTAAAGGCCATACCTTCAGGCAGCCAGAAGCCTAAATAGTTGATAATGGCGGCCAGGTCCGCGATGCCGACCAGCACCCAACCGAGCCAATAGGACCAGCCAATATAGTAGCCTGCACCCGGGCCAATCAGGTCATGCGCCATATCAATAAAAGATTTGTAATGCAGATTGGAGAGTAAAATTTCACCCAATGCGCGCATCAGGAAAAAAAACATGGTACCGATGATCATATAGATCAATAAAATGGAAGGGCCAGCCAGGGAGATGGTTTTGCCTGAGCCCATAAACAGGCCTGTTCCAATCGCGCCACCAATGGCAATCAGTTGCAGGTGACGGTTGGACAGTTTTCGTTGTAGTTCATGCGATGATGCCTTGGCATCGTCTGCTCGTGGTGTAGTGGTCATAACTGAACATCCTTTTAACATACGATTGCGTGTAAACCATGTGCTTTACATTGCCAGTCATCCCAACCAGCGACATTTACACGCCAGGCAGCACATCAGTCTGCCCTGCGGGGAGATTTTTACGTCAAGGCTGTGCCGCCGTTACAGCAATTTCAATCAGCCAGTCTGGATTGACCAAATCTGCCTGAATGGTGGCACGTGAAGGAGGAGTACAACCTTTCATCCAGTCAATCCAAATGGCATTAACGGTTGAAAAGTCAGCGAGATTTTTAATATAAAGCTGTGCAGACAGCAGCCGGGATTTATCCGTTCCAGCCAAAGCCAGCAGTTCATCAATCGTGGCTAAAATTTCACGGGTTTGACCGGCCACATCATTATCGGTATTTTTCGGTACCTGTCCAGAGAGATAGACCACCTGATTAAATACCGTCACCGCACTCATGACATCATTACTGTTGAATTTTTGAATGTTGTCAGCTGACATATACATTTCCTTGTATCAATGAATTAAATAAATAATCTGATTTTCAATAATTTAATCTTGAATAAAATTGACTCTGGCAGTGACTGCACACATCAGCTCATAGCCAATCGTGCCTGAACCTGCCGCCACTTCATCAATACTGAGTACAGTGCCGTGTTTCGATGTCCCCCACAGCACCACTTCACTACCGACTTGGGCACTTGGGAGATGAGATAAATCGACCGCCAACATGTCCATGCTGACACGTCCGACCAAACTGCTGCGTTGTCCATCGACTAGAATAGGCGTTCCAGTTTTGCTCAGACGCTGATAACCATCGGCATAACCGCAAGCCACAATACCAATACGCATCTCGCGTTCAGCAATGAACTTTGAGCCGTAACCGACGCTGTCACCCGCTTTGAGCTGCTGAACAGCAATGATTTCACTGCGTAGACTCATTGCAGGCTGTAAATTCCAGTCATCAATCGTATGTACAGGGAAATCGGGAGAACTGCCGTACAGCATGATGCCGCTACGGATCACATCCGACTGCAACTGCGGATGGCGTAAGATGGCTGCACTGTTACTGACCGAACGCGCGCCCGGTAAATCATGTGTCATGGCATCAAATAACCGACATTGATGCTCAATGCCGTCACACCCTAAACGCTCACCGTCAGCATCCGAGAAATGCATCATATGGGTCAGACATTGAACTTGAGGCAAGTTTGAAAGCTGCTGCCACACTTGACGATACTGTTCAGGACGGAAACCCAGGCGGTTCATGCCACTGTTCATTTTCAGGTAAACCTCAAACCGGGCGGGTCTGGGGAATCGGGCCAACCATTCAATCTGATATTGGCTATGAAGGGTGAAACTCAAATTCAGCTCATCACAGTCAAACAGGTCTTGCTCGGAAAAGATGCCTTCCAGCAACAAGACGGGACCTTTCCAGCCCAGGGCACGAATACGTTTCGCCTCTGCCAAATCGAGCAGCGCAAAACCATCGGCAGATTTGAAAGCTTGATAGACGCGCTCAATGCCATGACCATAGGCATTGGCTTTGACCACCGCAAAGACCTGGCTATTCGGCATTTTTTGACGTGCAATAGAGAGATTGTGCTGCAGTGACTGATGATGAATCACTGCAGTAATCGGACGTGGCATGTTGTTCTTCCTTGAATCAATCTGACCTAAAACAGATTAGGCTGCTGAAGGGTAACGTTGGATCGATAAACCTTCGGTACTGATGTCCGGTTGATGGTTCATGACCAGGTCACTGATGAGCTTGCCTGAGCCGCAGGCCATGGTCCATCCCAGCGTGCCGTGACCGGTGGNNGACCGGTGTTGAGGAACAGGTTTTTAAAACGGGTTGCACCAATAATCGGGGTGGAATCCGGCGTCATTGGACGCAAGCCGGTCCAGAAGGTCGCTTCTGCCAGGTTTCCACCCGGGAACAAATCCTTGGTGACCATTTCCAGCGTGGCACGGCGGTCCTGGTTCAGGCCATGGTTAAAGCCACTCAGTTCAGCCATGCCACCCACCCGGATACGCTGATCAAAACGGGTAATGGCAATCTTGTAAGTCTCATCCAGCACCGTAGACTGCGGTGCAAATGCAGGGTCAATAATTGGAATGGTGAGTGAATAGCCTTTCACCGGATAAACCGGCAAATTCAGGTGCAGTGGTTTTAAGAAGTCACGTGAATAACTGCCAAATGCCAGAACATAACGGTCTGCTGTGAGGACTTGGCCATTTACCAGCACACCCTTGATGTCATCTCCCTCAAGCACCAGTTTTTCAACGTTTTGGTTAAATTTAAATTCTACACCCAGCTCTTTGGCCAAGTTTGCAAGCGCATTGGTAAATAGGTAGCAGTCGCCGGTTTCATCATTCGGTAAATGCAGGCCACCGACCAGTTTATCTTTGGCAAACTCCAAAGCAGGTTCCACTTTGGCCAGATCATCTTTGAGCAAAAGCTCATGCTCCACGCCACATTCTTTTAGCACCTGAATGTCACGTTGCACCATGTCCAGTTGCGCTTCATTACGAAAAACTTGCAAGGTGCCTTTAGAACGGTTTTCATAGTGAATGCCGGTTTCTTTACGCAGCTCTCTGAGACAGTCACGGCTATACTCTGCCACCCGGGTCATGCGCTCTTTATTAATGGCATAGCTGTGCGGATTGCAGTTCTTGAGCATCTGCGCCATCCACTGTAATTGCCACATGCTGCCATCCATATTGATGGCAAGCGGTGCATGATGCTGAAACATCCACTTGACTGCTTTAAATGGAATACCTGGAGCTGCCCACGGCGTTGAATAACCCGGCGAAACCTGACCTGCATTGGCAAAACTGGTTTCTTCAGCAGGACCAGACTGACGGTCCAAGACAGTAACGGTTGCTCCCTGTTGTGCGAGGTAATACGCACTGGCAACCCCGATGACACCACTACCCAAGACAATTACACGCATTGCTTATCCCTAACGCATACTAGTTTATTTCACTAGTATATTTTTTGATTGATAGTTTTTTTCACTGTTTTAAGCACTATAATCTAGGTAATTTGATAGTTTTGTCGCGAAAAAATTCTAAAAAAAGGAAAATCATAATGCGCAAATTAGACCGTATAGATCAGCAGATTCTGGATATTTTGCAGCGCGATGGACGGATTGCGATTAGTGAATTGGCATCTCGGGTCAACCTGTCTACCACCCCCTGTTCGGAGCGGGTCAAACGTCTGGAACGCGATGGCATCATCATGGGCTATTATGCGCGGCTGAATCCGCAACTGGTCGATCGCAACCTGTTAGTATTTTTAGAAATTAAACTATCTGCAAAATCGGGCGATGTGTTTGATCAGGTGGCACGTGATTTGGTGGAAATTCCTGAGGTTCTGGAATGTCACCTGATTTCAGGCGAATTTGATTATCTGGTGAAAGCGCGCTTAAAGGAAATGAGTGCCTATCGACGTCTGCTCGGCGACTTACTTAAAAAACTTCCCTCCTCCGCTTCCTCACACAGTTACATTGTCATGGAAGAAGTGAAGGAAAGTTTTTATCTGGATCTGCGTTAATAGTCCCCAAAGCTTGATTCAGGGTAAATACCGAGGAAGTTGCGTACTCATGTTGAGTTAAACAAATTGAAGTAATTCAGCAAAGGTTTTAATCCGCGCTTTAGGTGCAGCTGCTGTCAACTCTTGATCAGAGCCATAACCATACTCGACTGCGATGGTGTCTATCCCATTGCTGCGGGCACCAAAAATATCGTGCTCACGGTCACCCACCATCACACATTCAGCTGGGTTTAAATTTTCCTTTTCAAGGATATAGGCAATCAACTCGCCCTTGTTGGTACGCTCACCATTCAGCTCACTGCCATAGGCATAATTAAAATATTGCAGCAGATCAAAATGTTCTAAAATCTGCTTGGCATAGATTTGAGGTTTTGCCGTAGCCAAATACAAACGGAAGCCCTTTTGCTGCAAGGTTTGCAAAGTTGCAGCCACATCTTCAAAAACATGATTTTCATATAAGCCGGTCACAGCAAAGCGTTCCCGATAGCCCATCAAGGCCTGTTCAGCCAGAACATCATCCACCGGCACATTTAAAATTTTCGCCAAAGAGGCCTGCAAAGGTGGACCAATAATCCAGTCGATGTTGACCTCATCGGCAATTGGATGGCCCACTTTAGCCAGACCATAGCGTGCCGAAGTGGTAATCCCCACTTTGGGATCAGTTAATGTTCCGTCTAAATCAATCAAAATATTCTTAATCACCAACCGACCCTTCAACTTAAATTTTTACTTCACAAATACTATCGAGACTTGGCTCAAAGTTGCCTATACTAACGCAAATTTTGTGATTTAAGGACATCATTGTGCGCCCTACTGTACTTTGCTTTTCTGGTTTAGACCCATCGGGTGGTGCTGGCTTGCAGGCAGATATTGAAGCGATTGGCCAAAGTGGTGCACATGCAGCAATTGCCTGTACTGCGCTGACCATTCAAAACTCGCAGCAGGTGTTTGATTTTGAAGCAACCTCCAAAGAATTATTGCTGGCCCAAGCGCATGCTGTAGTCGGCGATTTACCGATTAAATGTGTGAAATCCGGTATGTTAGGCACCACAGACAATATTGCCGCTTTGGCTGAATTTTTACGTGAACATCCTGAATATCTGTATGTGCTTGATCCGGTACTGGTGGCCAATAGTGGCGGTTCACTGGGCGATCAAGCCACACTGGTCAAAGCCTTTGTGGAACTGATTCCGCTGGCTACTGTACTGACCCCGAACACCGTTGAACTCCGAGCCTTAACCGGAATTGAAGATATCGACCAGGCCACAGCCCGACTTTTTGCCATGGGTGCCAAAGCCATTTTAGTGAAAGGCGGACATGAAGATACCCCTGACTATATCCGCAATGCTTTATTCATCAATGGTGAAATGGTGTCTGAAACCCGCTGTCCTCGCCTCGAAGGTGAATATCACGGTTCAGGTTGTTCACTGGCAAGTTTCATTGCCGGCCGTTTGGCACAAGGCGATGATTTAAAGCAAGCTGTCAACCATGCCGAAACCTGGCTGTTTGGCGTACTTAAAAAAGCAGAATCACCTGTACCGAATGGCCAGAAAATTCCTAAGCGTTTTTAAAACACTCAACAATTAAAGCCTGAGATCAGTTCATTCAGGACTAATTTCAGATAAATTATAGACTTTTCATTATTACAAAAAATAAAGCATGTATTACTACATGCTTTATTCATTTACCTATTCAGACTAGGCAATCAGTTCCTTAATTTTGGTGGTTGAGCCGTTGTTTCTCACTGACTCTATGCCTTTTTCACGGGATTGATCGCTCGAATATAATTGGCTGATACCAATAATCTGATGATTCACCGCTTTTAATTTAAAATAAGGCTTACCGTTTTTCGCTTCTAGGCGTTCATAACGGCTCTCATTCAGGCTATTTCTCTGAACCGATTCAATACCAATGTGTACAGAGGCTTTTGCCTTATATAATTCACTGGTGAGAATAACTTCCCCATTTCGCGCTTTTAACACAAAACGATACTGTCCGTCGTCTACTTGACTGATTTCATACCATCCGGCCATGTTAAATCCCCTTTATTATTGTTAATTTATAAGACTTCATTATTTTTGTTTTTCAGCAAATCTTTTTTTATAAAATATAAATAAATTTCAGTTTTTAAATGTGGTTATTTTGTAATCAATGGTATCTTTAAGCCAAATACCATAAAAACTGATCTTACTCAGCTAAATTTGGCTTAAAGTTATTAAATAAAGATAAATATCAACAGAATAGATATAAATTTAGGCTATTGATGTTTATCAGTTTTTAGATAATTTTCTTAGTATAAGTGGCTTTCTGCATTTCTAATATTTCCACACAAATCTGCACACTGACTTGGCTTTGCGCAGGCATGTGCCGTTCGAGTGTGTGCAGAATCACTTGAGCAATTTGCTGCTGTAATTCCATACTACGTCCGGTCAATAAAGAAACTTTGGCATGCACATAGGCCTGCGAAGCATCGGCTAAACCAATGACATAATCGTGCTGGCAAATGGCACGGCTTTTTAGCTCATTCGCAGCTCCGACATAAGCACCCTCAACCAGCGCCTGGTTTAAGGCAAGCAAAACGGGTTTGGGTGCAAAATTTTCTAGATTGTCTGAATATTCAAGATGGATATGCGGCATAACAAAAATTCTTTAAAATGAGTGACTGGGGTTATAGCATGATGAGAGTTCAATCCTGAAACAGACCTAGCAATGTTGCATCAACCATGCTTCTGATAAAAACCAGCAATATCATAATTCATATGCTCCCTGCTTCATAAAAAAAGCTCCGGCATGTTGCCAGAGCTATGGGACTGTAAATGGCGTGAATTAAGCTTTTTTCACAAATTCAGATTTTAATTTCATTGCACCAAAGCCATCCACTTTACAGTCCAGATCATGACCATCGCTTGAGTCAGCTAATAAACGAATGTTCTTCGCCTTTGTTCCTACTTTAATAACAGAAGAAGAACCTTTAATTTTCAGATCCTTAATTAGGGTAACAGTATCGCCGTCAGCAAGCACATTGCCATTTGCATCTTTAATAATTACAGCTTGCTCGGTACTGCTTTCCCCCTCTTTCCATTCATGCGCACATTCCGGGCAAATCAGCAAGTCACCATCTGCATAAGCATATTCTGAATTACATTTGGGGCAATTTGGCAAAGACATAAAAAACCTCAAAAATTCTACTATAACACTTTAACAGCCAGTCTCCTGCTAAAACCTTATTTAAATTATGGAATAAACCTGCTGATCGGATAATTTTAGCGTTCCTCTAAAACCTGTTTCAGTACAATCACATGGTTATAGTTTTCACTTTTTGCCGCAGTGATGAGGCTGATTTTTTCCTGCTCGGCCATCTGCCGGATTTGCTGTAGCAGCTCTGCTTGTGAGTGCAGTTCAGCCCTATAGCATTGCTGGAACTTTTCCCAATGTTCCGGTTTATGTGCGTACCATTTTCGTAACTCGGTCGACGGTGTAATGTCCTTGGGCCACAGATCAATTTTAGCATCTGCCTTTTTAATGCCTCTAGGCCACAGCCGATCGACCAGAATCCGTTTGCCATCTGAAGCCAAAGCTGCTGCATAGACACGTTTGATTTGAATGTTCATCACAAGGCTACCGATCTGGAATTTCAGGACTAACCAGTAAACTGAGCAGCTGCAAGGATTCCTGCCAGCCCAAATAACATGCTTCCACAGGAATCACCTCTGCAATGCCGGACTGGGTAATGTGCAGTTCTGTTCCTACTGGAACTGCTTTTAATTGTATGGTCACTGCAATGTTTCCCGGCAAATAAGGATCATCAAACTGGTCGGAATAGCGCAACAATTGGTTTGAAATAATTTCATGGTAGGTACCATCAAAAAAGTGGCTAGACCCGGTAGAAAAATTGCGAAAGGACATTTTATAGGTTCCACCGACTTGAGCATCCAGATGATGAACCTTGGCGGTAAAAACATGTGGCGCCATCCATTTGACCAGAGCATCCGGATCAATAAATGCCTTAAACACCCGTTCTGGCGGCGCACTAAATACCCGATGCAGTTTTACTGTATTGCTTTCGCTCATGTTCCAGCCTCGTGTTATTGTTATTTTCAAATTAGATTTTATTGCTGTTATTCAATGGCCATACCTGATGGTGGCTCAACCTAAATCAGGATGTTCAAATTGTTATTGTTCGGAAATCCATAAATATTATAAATCCAAAACCACTGCATTGAAGCAGGGATGGTTTAGTCTACATCCGGGAGACCGCTTTAACTATTTAATCCGGCATGTCATCAATATGATTGGGTTCTGTACGGGGCTGGGTATTCATACAGTGCCGGAAACAAGATGACCGTTCATAAGCCTGCATACGTACACGCATGATAGAACCTAAAGGGTGATGTTCTTTTACCCCATGCCAGGGATTGAAAGACAGCACGTCATCTGAATAAACCCGGCGTGCCGGACTAAACGTATTTTGCTGTGGAAAATGTAAAGTACCAATGACTTGCTGCGGTGATTCCTGCTCATCCCACAACACGGACGCATCTTCCACAGGCATACGGCCCAAATGGGTACAGAGCTGGGCGCGAATCACATAATCGGCAGCATTACGCCGGAAAAAATCCTGTACCAGATCCCGTATGCTGGAATCATCCTGGATTTGCATCTGCAACCCGGTCAACTGCTTTACCGATTCAGATTCAGGCGCCACGCTCAATTTGGCAATATAATTGCCATAACGAAGAGCCGCCATAGTGTGATAGGTTTCCCCTAGCACATGATGCTGACTACGTGCCAGACCTTTTAAAGTGGCAGATGCGGGCAAGCCCGCACGATTGACAAGATGATCCACTCCGCACATGACTCCGCGCAGGCCACGCATGACCAGTTCAGGCGCCCTTTCCGCTTCAGTGATAAAAGGCAGCATGTGCATATATTTGCGTACCGTCCCAAAAGCCAGCACCGGAATATTGACCATCAGGAAATCCTGATTTTTTCCATCACTCGGATCCTCGGGCAATAAGCGCTCGCCCGGTACATTCAAGATTTTAAGGGCAAAACCATGAGGCGCTGGGGTTTTATCACTGCGTAAATCTCCCGGAGCAGCCGACAGACGTACAATGACGTCATAATAACCAGGATGGGCAAAAATTCCCTGAGCCAAATGATCTGGCAGGTTTTCCGGAATAGTCAAAATTCCTTTCAAAAAACCATGAGATTTAGCATGTGCATCTCGAACCGCATGACGATGCTTGTCGAAAACCTTGCTATTGGTTTGCGCCATATGCTCTACAATATATTCAATATCTTCTTCTTCATTTTCCTGTTTTTGCTCTACCTCTGGACGATAAGTCACATAAGTATTGACTGGCATGCCGGGCTCCTTTTCATTCTATGAATAGAGATAAAATGTTTTAAAATTTATGTACTAATCTAGCAAGGAGTTTGCTTTACAAGTTAATTTATTAGTTAACGCTTTGAGGGTCTTTGGTAAATACGACATGCAGACCTCGTGAAAGGCGCCTGACGTGAAAAATAGAGCAAGTCAAAAACTGAAAAATTATTTAACTTTCTAAGTTTCCTGCTTATGCTTTGCCCAAAGATCCAACTCATTTTCCAAGAAGATGAGTTTTATTTTTTTCTTTTAGCTCAAAACATCCTGAAGAGATTCTCCCTGGGCTTGTTGCAACTTGGCGATTTCCTCTAACTTTTGCGTTTGTGCCTTATCACTGGTCAGTGTTTGAATCAAGTCGTCTGCAAGCTGGTTTAATAACACCAAATCCTCTTCACTCATCTGCCGGACCTGCTTGTCCAGAATACATAAACTGCCTAACACCAAACCTTGCTTAGTACGCAAAGGTACACCGGCATAAGACTTGATTTTATTCCTGTTTAACTCCGGGTTATGCTTAAAACGCGGATCTCGGTCTATATCCTCGATAATCAGAGCCTCATTCTGATGAACCAAATGGGTACAAATGGATTCCTCCCGAGGAATGCCGGCCTCTATAGGATTTTGATTTTCATCCGCCAGCGGGCTGGCCGGGGTATTCACCCATGTTTCATCGACCAGGGAAATTTGCGCATATTTCACGTTAAATGCCTGACAGGCTTCTTCAATATACTGCTGGTAAATCATTAAAGTTTCAGGTTGAAGCAATTGCAGTTCATGCAAAGCCGCCAAACGTTCCGGTTCATTTTCCGCAAGCAATCCACGTGCAGGGTTTTTACCTTGTTGTAGCATCAGCGCATCAATGCCCAACATCAATTCATTTACCGTGGATACCACAGCATCCGGTTGAAAACGGTTTTGAATCTCGTCCCGTAATTCATCGCTGAGATTGCCCCAAGTGGCAAAAATAATTTTAATATTCGGTAGACGTTTACGAATGCGATGATTCAACAAGCGAATTTGTGCCAAAGGGTGCCGATGAAATATGGAAATGCAAAGNNAAAGGCTGCCGATGAAATACGGAAATGCACAGTATCTGAGCATTTTCCGGTAAGGATTCAAGCACATCTATTTTGGATTGAATCAGCACTTCATTATGGCTTTGCACTGCAATTTTTCTTAAGCTTAAGCCATGTGCCAACATGGAAGATACCAATCCATCAATTTCCCAACGCGCGCCCAGGCACACCACCTGCACTGGTTCAGCTGTATGTGGAGCCGGATACTTTTGCTGGAAATCATGATTAAACAACTTTAAGCCTTGATGCATTCTTAAACGGTGCTCAGCAGTTGCTTCGGTATTATGTCCTTGTGAAAACAAACGTATGGCAGGGATGGCAACATCGTTATAAAAGGCATTTACCTTACGAATGACAACTTCCTCACTGGGCTTTTTCGGCAATTTTTGTTGAATATAATCCTGTGCAACCTCAAGAGCATCTTCTACTTCATCGGCAACCAAGCGTTGATAAAACCGTTCTGGTGGCGTCAGTGCCGGTTCGCTGCCAATCAGGGTTTTGATAAACCCCAATGCCGGAATATAGTGAGCCAATACCAGTAAACATGCCGTCAATGGTGTGGAGAGAATCAATCCAGCAGGACCCCATAGCGTGGTCCAGAATGTTGCCGCAAGAATAATCGCCAAAGTGGAAAGACCGGTACTTTCACCATACAACCACGGTTCAATCACATTATTACTGATCAGCTCGAGTAACAAAATCAGCCCAATGGTCCATAGCACCATATTCCAGCCCGGATCAACTGCAAATGCCAAGGTAATGGGAAATAAGGCCGAGATCATTGGCCCGACATAGGGTAGAAAGCGCATTCCTATTGCGACAATACCCCACATAATCGCAGCCGGCACACCAATCAGCCATAAGCCCACGGCCATGGGAATGCCGAAAGTGACATTCACCAGCAGCTGCATCCGCAAATAGGTTCCAATCCGATCTGCTGCATCATCCAGTGCATCTGTACCGACATTTAAATTGCCACCCAACAATTTCAACAACCGGTCATGCAGGTCTTTGCGACTGAGTAAAATCAGCACCACAAACAGAAAAACAATACCTCCTGTGGCTAAGGGATGAAAGATTCTCGCCCCCCACTGCATGGCCGTTTCAGTAGTACTGGCTTCCTGCCTAACCACCTGTACCTGCTGCACCCCCTCNNCAAACAGCACTACAAGTGCAATTGAGGGCAGTTGCGGTAAGCCCCATTTTTTCAGGCGTGAGACTAAAGGCTCAAGTAAAAATGCCAACAGCACCGACAGTGCCAAAGGAATCAGAATATCTTTTCCAAAATACAGGGCTAAAATAATCAGCGCAGCAATCACAAACCCCGCCATTACCCTTAAAACATGCCTGGTCGGATCTTGATTATTGACAGGAGGTAATGGAGATTCTGAATTTAGCATTTTTTGCTCATTCACCTTAATATCCTTATTATTTTGATCCTTAATCTTATATTTAAAATTTTATGTGCTGAAATTCTATAGGGTTACTGTAAGTAATGCCTATTTTGCTCATGCTACTTCCAGTTCAAGCTGCTTGTTTTTTATTCTTTGCCAAATATCGGGCATTAAAAAACCCTAACGGCTTGCACTGTCAGGGTTTTAGGGTATCTCATTAAAAAAAGCAATTTTGATTTAGCCCTGATGAATGATAGACACCATTTTGTAAGTACTATTCAATAATTTGAATTAACTCTTTATTTCATCAACNNACATCATGACTTTCATCTTCATACACATACGCCATACATCCCCAGCCATCATATTCACCCCCATATTGCGTAGCGATTTTAGTGAACCATTCTTCCAGATCGACAATGTCTGAATATTCAGGTTCCATATACACATAAATGGTGATAATCCACTCGACCGTATCGGCTTCTTCATCTTCAAACAGACTGATTTTTTGTTCTTCTTTGAGCAGATAGAGTGCACATTTTTGTGCCTGTTCTTCGGTCTGAAAAGCAATGGAAAATTCAATTTCATGCGCTTCTGTCAGGTCATCGCCATCTTCAGCCATTTGCCAAAGTACATTACCATTTTCATCATCGGGGAATTGTTCAAAATCGCGTGTCATGGATCGCTTCCTTATTGTAATTAGGTACCAGCTATATCATGCAATACAGATTAGCTCAAGTTTGTTTCAGTTTATCCATTTAACCCATGTCTTCGTATTAACGGACAATCTATTTTCATATAAATTTATATTTTTCAACAGCTAAAAT
>DKLL01000043.1 GCA_002455755.1 Acinetobacter sp. UBA6641 | reverse complement strand
TTTATTCTACAAAACAAAGGGGATTTCTTATTTTTTGCATGCAAAAGGTACTGGATTAACTAACTCATCACGCATTTTTTCTTGTTTATTTTTTTCTTGCCAGGTGAGTGAGCGGCAATCGATATATTCACAATAGCCACTTTCACCTTTTTCTTCATGATGATTAATTCTGATTTGATATTTAAAACTACCTACATAGCCTGCTGCCAGACCAAATTTAAAATCTCCCCGGCTTTGTGCCTGTACGGAAATGCACGTGCCATCTTTACCTTCATAGCTCCACTCAAACTCTCTTGGCAAATACATGCTTTGCCCGTTCGGCGTTTTTACTTTGGGATAAACCCGATGTACCTTAAAGCGAACATTCTGGTCAAACATTTGTGCCGTTCCTGTTTTTGCATCTCTTAAATAGAGGCGTGATTGCAAGATACCATTCAGAGGATCGCGAATTTGTGCCAAAAGTAACTGACGCTGATTTTCCAGATTGATTATCTGATAAGTGAAAAAAGCTAAAGGCAGATAAGAAAAATTAATGCAACGTGCATATTCAAAACTACCCATCTGCTGAATTTCAAATTTTTGTTCTTTATAAGTTACCTGCCCTTCACATTCACACATTAAAGACCAGTGATCTGCCAGCCCCATACGCAGCTGGGTAAAATAGGAAATAATATTGCTGGTGCTAATCGATAAATCAAAACCCAGTTCTTTATCTTTACGCTGTATCCGAAAATGCGGGAAATTTCCGGTAATTGTTTCCCGGTCCGCAAACTGAAAGTGTCCTTTGGTAAAACGGCAGTCTTTACCCACCGAGTAAGAATTCAATTGCCCCACCATATGCGGGCTAATGCTGGCAATTGTGGTTGCAGTATCTAAAGCTGTGGTTTGAATGGCACTTTCATTGCGTAGCATTGCCGCATTCGGCTGGCCGATCAGACTAATAAAATTAAGGTAATGCAAGGGCGCAGGTAGATTAGGAATCATCAATCCTTGATGAATAATTTTATAGCGACCTTTTTGCGCATGATAGGCTAAACACGACTGAAGTGGAGCCTGATTGAGTTGTTTGGAGCGATCAAATAAATCTTGAAACAACTGCATATCTTGCTCCTTTTTATTTTCAGTCTAGTGTTCTCATTGTTATATGACGGTATTTTTTCTTGCAAGGAAAGTGGTGACAAAACCAGACAGGGCGTAAATAATGGAAATCACCAGAATCCCTACTGGAATATTATAAGTAATTGCGGCAAAGATGAATACCGCAATCGGTAACACAAAAAATGGGACGCGTTTGCGGTCAAATGTTTTAAATGAATAATATTTGATATTCGAAATCATTAACAAGCCGACTGCAATAATGATCACAGCATTAAAAACCTGAATACCCAGCTCACGTATAGCAAAAATTTCTGGAAAATCCTGCGCTACCCAAACCAGGGTAATAATAATCACCGCAGCCAATGGACTTGCGACGCCAATAAAGTAGCGTTTATCCACCACACCGATTTGCACATTGAAGCGCGCTAAACGAAATGCTGCACAAGCGGTATAAACAAAACAGGCGGCAAGTCCAATACGGCCCAAATCGTGCAGACACCAGCTATACATTAAAATAGCCGGCGCCACCCCGAAAGCAAGCAAGTCTGACAAGGAATCGAACTGCTCGCCAAATGGGCTTTGCGCACCAATCGCACGTGCTACCCGACCATCCAGTCCATCAAATAATGCCGCTAAAAAAATAGCGTAAATGGCCTGGGTAAAATCACCATTCATACTGGCAATAATGGAGTAAAAGCCAGAGAGCAATGCTGCTGTTGTAATCAGATTCGGCCACAGATAGATGCCACGACGCTTCACCTTTTGTCCCTCTTGGGTATGCTCTTCTTCTTCCACTTCGAAGGTGATGCCATCAAAACCATGCTCATCACGTGTAGAAGATTCACTTTCAGGTTTGTTTATACTTGTCATTCTTTGTCGATCCTAACTGTAACCGTATCTCTTTCAAACGTATAACTTATTCGCCAACCAGCCAACGGACAGCGGCATGTCCACCATTTTCACTCATGCGTAAATGCGGGAACAACCATTGTAATGCCTCATCCGCATCTTCCGAAAATTTCCATGGCGGATTAATCACAAGTAAACCACAACCATTCAGACCTACTGGAGTATCATCTGGCCACACACATACTTCACACACCAGTTGACGGCGAATACCGGTTTTCATCATTTTCTTTTCAAAACGCTCAATCATGGCGCGATCTTTAATCGGATACCATACTGCAAAGATACCGGTAGGCCATTTCTTGTATGCAGCAACCAACAATTCTACCAATTGTGGAAAATCTTTACGTTCCAATTCGTAAGGCGGATCAATCATGACCAGACCGCGCTTTTCTTTAGGTGGAATCATCCCCAGTAAGCCTTCATAAGCATCACGTTCATGCAGGCCGGCACGGCGGTCACGAACATTAAAACGCAGCTGTTGGAAAACGTCCGGCTGCATTTCAAAAATCGTGGCTTTATCGATTTCACGCATGCCTTCCAGGGCAAACCACGGTGAACCCGGATACGCACCTTTACCTGAAACTTCACGCATATCCTGAACAATTTTAAGATATTGCTTTACGCCTTCAGGTGCATTACGAATAATTGAATCATCAAGCTTGATTAAACGGTGAATACCATTTAAAAACTCGCCTGATTTCTGTGCTGCAGAAGTCGATAAATCGTATTTACCTGCCCCACCATGCGTATCGATATAGCGATAAGGTTTATCTTTGGCATTTAAACGTGTTAAAAGTTGCAGCAATAACACATGCTTCATAACATCGGCAAAGTTGCCTGCATGGAAATGATGACGGTAATTCATGTTTCTTTAATTCCTGATATCAACGGGTATTTTAGCATGAAAAAATGTTTCGTTCCGCAGGATATCTTGCTCTAGAATACGCCAGCTTTTTTCTATCCTGTTTTGAGTATATCTGTATGGATGCAATTCACCTCCCAAAGTCATGCAATCTTGATCAAATTCTTGAAGATTTGGATCAGCAAGGCTTTAGCATTATTGAGGATGTTTATCCTCCAGAATATATGCATGCCTTGGTTGTAGAGTGCACTTCTCATTTGAATCAGTTTAGAGATGCGGCTATTCAAAACGGAGTCATCAGTAAAATTCGCAGTGACCATATTTTATGGATTCATGAAGATTTAGAAAAAGCCCAACAGCATATCAAAACACTGCAAAGTCTGGCTGAACAGCTGAACCGTGCCTTTTTCCTCGGCATTCGAGAAGTTGAAGCCCATTTTGCCTGCTATAACGCCGGCGAATTTTATGCCCTGCACCGTGATAACCCGCAAGGTAAAAATGGCCGTGTGATTTCTACCGTGTATTATTTACATGAAAACTGGCAAGACGACTGGGGCGGCGAACTTCGTCTGCAGGATAAAAATGATCAGTGGCACATCATCCCGCCAAAACCGAACTGCATTGCCCTGTTCCAAAGTGATCTATTGCATGAAGTGCTCAAGGCCAAACATCAACGTCTTTCGATTACTGCATGGTTACGTACTGACAATTCCATTTGGTAATTTGACAAGCATGCTTTAAATCTGGAAAAACATCCTCATATAGCAATCATTGAGAGATGAGGATGTAACCGATGCGGGAAAACACCAAACAGATTATTCAACGTATTGGCGAAACTGATCAGTTGTATTTACAAGGGAATACGCCAGAACTTGCTTTAGAACGTGCTGATTTACGCATGCAACTGGTCACACTCAGCATCGTACGTCAGGAACAGATTCATTTCCTGCAAGAAGCAGTGGTCTTGCTTGAGCAGGGCCGTATTGAATTTGAAGAAATGCCAATGAGTTTGTATATCAACCTATCTACGCATTTGGCCAGAGCATATATGCTGTATTTCGAAATTACCAAGGAACAAAGATTTGCCCTAATTACCCAACAGATCTTAAAACCCATCACTCACGACCAGTATGGTGATATTTATTTTTTCCTTGCCTATGCTTCTGCGGCCAAAAGTGAAACTGCATTAACACGACATTGGCTCACCAAATACAGTAAAACTGCCGATTTCGATTTAATTCTGGTACAGCAGCATCCAGCCTTCCATCCATTTCGTGAAGACCACTGGTTTGTGAATTTGGTTAAAAGTAAATTGCATTAACTCCAGATCGAAGCATAAAAAACGCCTCCAATGAGGCGTTTAACTTAAATCTGTGAATATTCCAGCTTTAGGACTGCACAGTTTTTTCCAGCAATAACCGTCCGTATGTTGCTTGTTTATCTTTTCCTTTGTTCCTACATAAAATTAAAGCGTAAATAATAAATGAAAAATTTAACCTTAAAATTTAGGCGGATCGTAGTTTCGTAGCATTCATATGTAATTGCTGGTTCAGCTCATCAATCAACATGACCCACTCATCTGCATCTTCCACTAGATAGCGAATTAAAAACTCGCGCTGGGATTTATTCCAGAATGGAGCATCATGAAGGTTCTGCTGTGAAGGTAATTGATGGGTACGTATAAAAAGTTCAATAGCTGCAGGACTGGAAGCAAGCCCAAGCTGTTCAAATAACATTTTAAAGGATGGATTATTATTCATGAGCATCAGACACTCCTTATCAACCTAACTGTCATTTATTATTCAATAAACTTATAAGATATTGATAAAAAAACCTAGTGATAAAACTAGGTTTGTTGTTTCAATTTGTGTTTACGGGTGCGTTGATGCTGAAAGACGAGCTTCAGTATGCAATTGCTCATTTAAGATATCCACCACCATCGCCCATTCGTCATCTTTTTTCCAGTGACTAATCAGAAAATCATGTTGTGCCTGGGTCCAGACCGGAGCGTGATGCAAAGGTATATCCATCGTCAATTGATTGCTTTCTATAAACTGGTCTATGGCTTCCTGACTCGAGTCGAGTCCTAATTGTTCAAACAAAAGTTCTAAGGTGGGTTGCTGATCAAACATGCTGTTCTCCTCGGTAACTTGTATAGTTATTAAACTATCAAGTTATAAGAATTAAGCAAAAAAGCCCAGCTCTGAAATAGCCCTTGTTGTATATTTTTGTAGTAAAACATGAGCCCCTCTTAAGAGGGCCTCATGTTTTTAAAACTTAGGGTGAAGAAAGCCTGTCACTTTCCACATGCAAGAGCTGGTTAAGCTTATCAATAATGACAATCCATTCATCATCTTGGTGCCAATGTTCGTGTAAAAAAGCACTTTGGCTTTCGCTCCAAAAACTTGCATCTGGCAAAATAACTTCTGATGCCAACTGATGAGTTTTAACAAACTGGTCAATCGCAGCCTGGTCTGCAGGCAAACCTAATTGTTCAAATAATAATTCTAAAGTCGGTTGTTGCTCGAGTATCATACGATTCTTTCCTGTTGTTATTCAACGACATTTATAACTTAACAAATGCGGTAAATATTAGAACTACAGGCTGATGTATTCTTGTTATGTTTTGTTATGAAGTATTTGTATTTTATAAAAAAAAGCACCCCAATTGGAGTGCTTTTTTTCAACTTAATCCAAGAAGATTAAATTATTTAAGCATGTCAGCAATCGCTGCGCGCTCTTCTTCAAGTTCGTTCAATGTAACGTTGATACGCTCACGGCTGAACTCGTCGATTTCTAAACCTTGAACGATTTTGTATTCACCGTTTTCAGTTGTAACAGGGAAACCGAACATTACGCCTTCAGGGATACCGTAAGAACCGTCAGAAGGAATACCCATCGTTACCCATTCGCCGTTTGTGCCAAGAGCCCAATCGCGCATATGGTCGATTGCAGCGTTAGCAGCAGAAGCAGCACTTGATAGACCACGTGCTTCGATGATCGCAGCACCACGTTTACCAACAGTCGGAAGGAATGTATTGGCATTCCAGTCTTGATCGTTGATCATGTCTTTAACGCTTTCACCGTTGATTGTTGCAAAACGGTAATCAGCATACATGGTTGGAGAGTGGTTACCCCAAACTGTAAGTTGTTTGATGTCTTTAACCGCTTTACCAGTTTTCGCAGCAATTTGAGATGCAGCACGGTTGTGGTCAAGACGTAACATTGCAGTGAAGTTTTTCGCTGGAAGATCTGGAGCAGATTTCATGGCGATGTAAGCATTCGTGTTAGCAGGGTTACCTACAACAAGTACTTTAACATCACGGCTCGCAACTTCGTTAAGTGCTTGGCCTTGACCAATGAAGATTTCGCCGTTTACTTTAAGCAAGTCAGCACGTTCCATACCAGGACCACGTGGACGTGAACCAACCAATAACGCGTAGTCAGCATCTTTGAATGCAACTTTAGGATCATCAGTACCGATCATGTCCGCTAAAAGCGGGAATGCGCAGTCTTGAAGTTCCATCATTACGCCTTTAAGCGCTTGTTGAGCTTTCTCAAAAGGAACTTCTAACAATTGCAAAATAACGGGTTGGTCTTTACCAAGCATTTCGCCGCTAGCAATACGGAATAATAGGCTGTAACCAATTTGACCAGCAGCGCCAGTAACGGCAACGCGAACAGGTTGCTTCATGTAATTATCTCCAATTGAGGATAGTCAATGCGATTAAATAATCGATGTTTAATCTAATAATCATAAACGCGAAAGATTGTACTCCAATCTTTTTCGATATGCATTGAAAAGAAAATGAATTTCAACAAAAGTCTGATAGGAAATATAAATAAAATATAAAAAGCAGCTTAGTAAGAACCTTTTATTGTAAATAAATTTGGACAAGTATTTTCTACTTCGACTGAACATCGTTTGTACTGACCGTTATTTTTATAGCAAAGTTTCACTTCGGTCAGAACCGCATTTCCTTGCGAGGTAGCACAATTAAATCGAATTGCATTGGCCGGTAAACTTGGATTCAAACGCAAGAATTGCAGTCTGAGATTAGTCTGATGCATGGCTCGCGTTTCAGGGCTGGTCAGTTCAGTCGGGATTTTGAGACGTTCGGCATAATTAATGATGGTACGGAAATATTGACTTGAGTTCATCTGGACACATCCCCCAATTCCGCGCCAAAGTTGCATGCGGGCATTTTCATCAGGCATGACACGGGCTACGACTTTCGCTTGCAAGGGAGATAAAGTTGCAGAAGATGTGGTTCTGCACTCGGTTTCCGAGGTTTCCGGATACAGACCGGAAATATTTAGCGAATAACCTTCTAGACATATGCGCTGCTTTGATTTTTGGGCATCAAACATGCATACCGCAGGAGTCATTTGCACAACCATGACATAACCCTGTAAAGGTGCAGCAAAAATTTGAGGTGCAAACAGCCCTAGTCCAGCACCACTCACCCCAAACAATGCCCATCTTGCCAAAACTGAAGTTTGCCCAAAAAATATCATCAACAAGTCAAACCTATTAATAAAATTAAAATTTAAGGATTATTTCTTAATGGAATTATATTCATCCGTTTTTCAATCGATTGTGCCCCTTGTCCCAGTAAGACCCCGTAATGGGTAGCATTGGTCATCACATGTTTTACATAATCCCGCGTTTCGGTTAAAGGAATGCTTTCGGTATATTGATCTGCGGCAATCGGTTGAACCTCAGGTTGCCAGCGACGTGCCCGGTTTGGGCCAGCATTATAGCCAGCCGTCGCCAGCACAGGACTATTGCTGAGCTGGCTCTGAATCATGGATAAATAAAAAGTGCCATAACGAATATTGGTATTCATATCGGTCAAAGCCGCAGGGTTATAGGTTTCACCCATTTGGCGGGCCACAAGTTTTGCCGTGTCCGGCATAATCTGCATTAAACCGCCTGCGCCCACATGTGAACGTGCTTGAGTAACGAAACGACTTTCCTGACGCATCAAGCCATATGCCCATGCAGGATCTATACCGGCATTGCGACTATGGCTAACTACATAACTTTGATGTGGCATGGCATAACGATAGGAATAATTGTGTTTGGATTGCGTACGGTCAGCAGCATAAATCGCCCGATCATACCAGCCTATATCAGTCGCACGTTTTGCAGCGGCAAGCAACAAGCCATCATCATGTTTTAAATAGGCCTGACGCACCGCCCAGTTCCACTCACGATTCACATAATTATCTGGTGCATTGACACGGCGTAAAGCAAAAGCACGGTTAAAATGAATATTCTGGTTTAAGCGCTGCACATCACTATTAGAAGGTTGAACATTATTGGGAATATTATTATAACTCTGCCCTAACTTATCTTTGGCCAGAAGATTATGGTAATCATCCCCCTGTGCCAATTTTTTAAAGATTTCCTGCGCTACACGCTTAGAGTTGGCGTCGCCGCGTTGTTCCGAAGCGCGTGCCAACCAGTATTGCCAGCGATCTTCCTGTTTCTGGCTCACACTCATCGTATCAATCGCTCGAATCAGGCTCTCCCAGGCACTAAAACGAATCGCCTGACGGGCATAGATTTCCGCTTCCTCGGCACTAAACGGCAAACCGTAACTGGCATCCAGATAATTCAGCACTTCACGGTTAAAATTGTTTTTCATTACCGTAGTACCGCCAATATAACCCACAGTACGATAGAGTGCTTTTTGAACTTGCAGCGGAATGCCTTGTGCTGCATTTTTTACAGAAGCCATGGCATTATTTAAATCACTGTCTGCCAAACGACCCAAAGCATAAATCAAATAAGCCTGATCTGCACTGGTGGTTTTAGGTGCAGACCATAAATAATTCAAAGGATTAGCCTGAATCTGGTTGAGCTGTGCAAGCGACAGGCTCACACCGAGTGTTTGCGCAGTGGCCAAAGCCAATCCTGACTGCCCGGCACGAAGCTGTCCCCACAGACGCTGCTGCCTGTCCTGTTCAGTCATCAGGGGGCTTGCCAGCATCATCCGGCCCAGACCGGTACACGATTCAGGTTGTGAATTGGTAGCCAGCCAGACATCTTTATATTCGGCAAAAACCAAAGGATCACCCGATTTGGCACGAACTTGAGCAATTGCACAGCTTTCCGCCTGATCCGGATTGGTCACATACTGCAAAATAGGCTGCGCACTCGCAAAATCTGTCTGCTTGACTTTTTCTTCGACATAGTCGGCAGCCAGTTTTTCAGCCATCGCTGATTGCGGATAACGCTGGGAAAAATTGATAATTTGGCTGGCAGGCTGATTGGCCAAATTGCTATTCAATGACCAATATTCAGGATAATAACCCAGCACATCGTTCTGCATTGATGCCTGATATTGTTGTAATAAAACTGAGTTTCCAGCATTGGCAGCTCGTAAAGCATCATTAAACTGTTCATCAGCCGCATGAGAAATTGAAGCAAAGCCGGTTGATGCTAAACCTAAAGCAAGCATTTTATAATGTTTTTTATTGATTACCCGATTGAACATATGCTTGCCTTCTGTCATTTAGTATTGCCTTACGTCGCACCTAATCATTTTTGAATAGTTTAATTATTATTAAACTACTCTACTGTTCTGTTATGTAACCTCATGATTAGACAATATTAATTTTCAATCATTTTTACTTAACAAATCAATATTCTTCTAGCTTTATTTATGACTATAAGTTTCTCTTCGATTCCTGCTAAAATATCCGCCTTTCTTGTATTCGAATTGCAATTTTTTCAAGATGACAGTCAGCCTCACTTTTCCCCTCAATACCACTAGATATTGAAATAAAAAGGAAATGTTACTGGCTTAACTCACCTTATCCGGTCAGTCTTGAATTGCAATTTCATCGATTTATCCTTTAGGAGCCTACATGACGGTTCAAACCTTCATTCCAAATAGTGCCCAAGCTGCTTCAGAAAACACTGTTACCCAGCCACAGCACACCCCAGCCGACGGTTCAGTCAAAAAACTGTATATCGAAACGCAAGGGTGTCAGATGAATGAGTATGACAGTCATCGTATGGCAGACCTGCTGGGCGATTCACACGGTTATGTGTTAACAACCGATCCAAGTGATGCCGACATTCTGCTGATGAATACCTGTTCGATTCGTGAAAAAGCTCAGGAAAAAGTGTTTTCCGAACTGGGTCGCTGGCGCAAACTGAAAGAAAAAAATCCGGAGCTGGTGATTGGGGTGGGTGGTTGTGTGGCCTCTCAAGAAGGCGACAACATTCAAAAGCGTGCGCCTTATGTCGATATGGTTTTTGGTCCGCAAACCTTGCACCGTTTGCCGCAAATGCTCGATCAACATAACGATCAAATCGAAAAGCCAAAGAAAGAAAAAATCAAGCTGGTAGACATTTCCTTCCCTGACATCGAGAAATTCGACTTTTTACCTGAACCGCGTGTTGAAGGTTACAAAGCATTTGTTTCGATTATGGAAGGCTGTTCCAAATACTGTTCTTTCTGCGTAGTGCCTTATACCCGTGGCGAAGAAGTATCGCGTCCTTTAGATGACGTACTTGCGGAAATTGCCGGTCTGGCGGAAAAAGGTGTGCGTGAAATTTCGCTCTTAGGTCAAAACGTGAATGGTTACCGCGGCGAAACTTTTGAAGGCAATATCTGTACTTTTGCAGATTTGCTGCGTCTGGTTTCAGAAATTCCAGGGATTGGCCGTTTACGTTATACCACCTCACATCCGCTTGAATTCAATGATGATCTGATTCAGTGCTACCGCGATTTGCCACAAATGGTTTCGCACCTGCACTTGCCGGTACAAAGTGGTTCTAACGATGTGCTGAAAGCAATGAAACGTAACCACACCATCGATGTCTATATCGAAAAAATTAAAAAGTTACGTGCCGTCCGTCCAGATATGCATTTATCTTCAGATTTTATTATTGGCTTTCCGGGCGAAACCGATGAGAACTTTGAAGAAACTTATCAATTCATCCAAGACCTCGATTTCGATCATTCTTACAGCTTTATTTATTCAAAACGTCCGGGTACACCTGCTTCGGAACTTGAAGACCATACCCCTGAAGATGTGAAAAAAGAACGTCTGGCCAAAGTTCAGCAATGGATTAAGCGTTCAAGCATCGAGAAAACAGATGCCATGCTGGGCACCATCCAGCGTGTTCTGATTGAAAAAGTTTCCGACAAAGATCCAAACCTGTTGATCGGGACGGCGGACAATACCCGTCTGGTCTCTTTTATCGGTGATCCGGCCTGGGTTGGGCGTTTTGCAGAAATTGAAATTACCGAAATTAAAACTTTGAATTTTGTTTACGGTGAGCTCTTGAATCTTGAGCCTGACGTGGCGTAATGTAAGGTGATCAGCCAGATCATTTTATAAGGAATACTCTTGACTGCAGCGATCCGACGTACAGTAACTTTTCCTGGTATTTCAATGGAGCGTTTAAAAGGCATGCTGGGTGCTTATAACGGTCATTTGAAACAAATCGAACAACGTTTAGAGGTCAAAATTTCCCATCGAGGTGATGCTTTTTACGTCGATGGTGAAATTGATGCAGTAGAGAGAGCCGAAAGCCTCTTGATGCGTCTACATGAAGAAACTGAAACCAGCCCGCAAGTCAGTGCGGACACCCTGCATCTAATGATTCAGGGCAGTCAGACTGATCGCGAGCTGCAGATCGATCCTCACCAGGAACATACTGGTCTGGACGAAGTCTGGCTACAGACTCGCAAAGGTCGTATCAATCCACGCGGTGCCAATCAAAAACGTTATGTGCAACGTATTTTACAAAGCGACATATCTTTTGGTATTGGTCCTGCAGGTACCGGTAAAACCTATCTTGCGGTGGCTGCTGCGGTGGATATGCTGGAACGTAACGAAATCCAGCGTATCTTGCTGGTTCGTCCGGCGGTGGAAGCCGGTGAAAAACTCGGTTTCTTACCGGGGGATTTAAGCCAGAAAATCGATCCTTATTTACGCCCGCTTTACGATGCCCTGTATGAAATGCTGGGTTTTGAAAAAGTCGCCAAACTGATTGAACGTCAGATTATTGAGGTTGCGCCTCTTGCCTATATGCGCGGCCGTACCCTCAACCATTCTTTCGTGATTTTAGATGAAGCACAAAACACGACGCCAGAACAGATGAAAATGTTCCTGACCCGTTTAGGCTTTGGTTCGCGTGCGGTCATTACCGGTGACATCACGCAGGTCGATTTGCCACGCGGTCAACAGTCCGGGCTTTCACACGCTTTACGTGTGATTGAAAAAATTCCTGAAATCCACATTACTCGCTTCCACTCTCGCGATGTGGTGCGTCATCAATTGGTTCAAAAAATTGTTGAAGCCTACGAAGGTTGGGACTCTGAACAACACCGTCTTAGTGCTGAAGCACGGGCAGAACGTCAGGCACGTCAGGAAGCATTGATTGCTGAAAATGATGCCGCTGCCGATGCTCAGGACTAAGAGACTTTAAGGATTCATTTTGAAACTTAACCTATCCTTGCAACAAGACTACCAGTCACCTGAACTGGTACTGAAACGCGCTTATATTAAAAAAGTCATTGAAACTGCACTTCGTTTTATCAAGGTTGATCAGGACTGTGAAATCGGGATTGCCTGTGTAGACAATCAAGAAAGCCATAAGCTGAATCTGGAATATCGTCAAAAAGACAAACCGACCAATGTGCTGTCTTTCCCAAGTGATATTCCGGAAGAAGTTTTACCAATGCTGGATGCATGGCCGATGGGTGACCTGGTGATTTGTATTCCTGTGGTTTTACAAGAAGCCATTGACCAGCATAAAACACCGATTGAGCATTTTACCCATATGCTGGTGCATGGTACTTTACATTTAATGGGCTATGACCATGAAACTTCGGATGCAGATGCAGAAGAAATGGAAGCACTGGAAATTAAGATTCTGGCGAAGTTAGGATTTGAAAATCCCTATACCGAACAACAGTAGTTCTAGCAAGATTCCAATTTTTAAACCCGATTAATTTCGATTAGTCGGGTTTAATTTATGCCAAATAAGTATAAAATCTTAAAATGCTCGCCAATAAATTCTGGAAAAATGATGAACAGAATTCCTTGCTGGTTGCTCCTGATTTCAGCGTTATTTTTGCCATGCCAACTGTATGCCAATATTGAATCTGTATGTAAGGAAGTCAAGTTCCAGCCGGCAGATAATGCCTGGGCAGGCCATTATTATCTGGAAGGTGTAATGGAAGTCGGCTCTGAGCTTTTACTGGAACCGGACGGCAAGTTTAAATGGTATCTGGCAGTCGGTGCTTTAGACCAATATGCTGAAGGAATATGGTGGAAAAATGGGCCATGTATTGGTTTGAAAGCCGCTGCCCAATACCGCCAATATTTACAAATTTTCCCGACTCGCCTAGACCTTTCAGAACAGGAATTAAACGTGACATGGCCAGACGGACGTCAACAGGGACACTACATATTAGCCTCACCTTAAAAATATAATCAAAATAAATAGACTTCTTTCACAAATCATTTTAGAAACTAAAAATTGTTCATAAAGCTGAAATTGAACATAGATTTGAGTCGATACTAGATGCATGTGTGGCATGGATGCGACACGTTTCCCATCCCTTGCGCTGCATTTTAAAGCAGTGCTTAAAACCGGCTCAGGTTGTCATGTCCGGGGAACAAAAGGTGTTTCTTGCGGACGCAAAATATATTTTGCGTTCCTCATTTTGACCTTTCAAAAGTGGAGAGATTGCCTGTGAAAAGGTAAAAAACTAAATCCATTAAATGAGGCCGT
>DKLL01000094.1 GCA_002455755.1 Acinetobacter sp. UBA6641 | reverse complement strand
TGGCCTGCTACCATTAATATGGGGAACCCTGATGGTGAGCGGGATCGCTTTACTGGTTGCGGTTCCTGTGGGCTTGATGATTGCCATCTATCTGGCTGAATATGCACCTTCAGGTTTTCGTGCCTGGGCAAAACCCGCGATTGAAGTTCTAGCCGGTATTCCGACCATTGTGTACGGTGTGTTCGCATTGATGGTGATTGGCCCATTCTTCAAAATGCTGGGCGAAAGCATTGGACTGCACATTAATGCAACCAGTGCCTTAACTGCCGGTTTTGTCATGGGCATCATGATTATCCCGTTTGTATCTTCACTGTCGGATGACATTATTACCCAGGTGCCGCGTGCACTACGCGACGGCTCTTTAGGACTGGGTGCAACCAAATCTGAAACCATTCGTCAGGTGGTTCTACCGGCTGCACTGCCCGGTATTATCGGGGCATTTTTACTTGCCGCATCACGTGCGATTGGTGAAACCATGATCGTGGTACTTGCGGCAGGCAACAGTCCATTACTGCATGTCAATCCGCTAGAAGCCGTATCTACAGTTACCATTACCATTGTGAACCAGTTAACTGGCGATACCGACTTTGCCAGCCCGCAAGCTCTGGTTGCGTTTGCACTGGGTCTAACGCTGTTTGTGATTACCTTGGGATTAAACATTGTTGCACTGTACATCGTGCGTAAATATCGCGAGCAATACGAATGAGTACTTCTAATTCATCTTCTATGGGGCAGACCTTTGACCCACAAGCTGCAGCTGAACTACGCGAAAAACGTAAACAAAAAATTGCGAGTTCTTTAGCAAAACGTCATCGTAAAGAGAAAACCTTCCGTGTTTTAGGCTTTTCTGCAGTCGTGACAGGGTTGTTCTTCGTGGTGCTTTTATTCGGAAGTATTTTAGCGAAAGGCTTACCTGCATTCTGGCAAAGCAGTATCTCTGTACCGGTTTACTTTGATCCTGCCCTTATACAGGTAGGTGCAAAACCTGTGCAAAAGGAAGGGGAATCTCCTGCGCAATTCCAAGAACGTACCATTGCCTGGCAAACAGAAATGGGGATGGTGGATTGGGATGCACTCATCGTCAATAGCATGATCGCAAAAGATCCTTCACTGGCCTCAAAACGCGATGAATTATCTGGCCTGTATACCAGTTCAGAAGCGTATCGCTTGCGTGATATGGTGATGGCTGATCCAAGCCTGATTGGTCAAAAAGAACAAGTTAAAATTCTGGCAGATGCCAATGTCGACGTATGGTTAGCGGGAAATATTGATCGCAGCTTACCTGACGACCAGCAGCAATTAAGTCCGGAAGTACGTCAAAATGCCGATCAGCTGAAAGCCAATGGTATGATTGAAAATACCTTCAATACCAATATCTTTACCAATCCAGACTCACGCAGTTCACCTGCAACTTCGGGGCTTGCCGGTGCATTCATGGGCTCATTGTTCATGATGATGATCGTGATTTTTATCTCGATTCCGATTGGTGTGGCTTCAGCCATCTACTTGGAAGAATTTGCCCCTAAAAACTTTATGACAGATATCGTTGAAGTCAACATTAATAACCTGGCAGCCGTTCCTTCGATTGTATTTGGTTTGCTCGGTGCCGCGATTTTTATCGGCTGGATGCATTTACCGCTTTCTGCACCCTTGGTCGGTGGTCTGGTTCTCAGTCTGATGACTTTGCCGACCGTGATTATTACCACCCGTGCATCACTAAAAGCTGTGCCTCCTTCGATTCGTCAAGCGGCATTGGGCCTGGGTGCTTCTCGTGTACAAACGGTCTTTCACCATGTATTGCCACTTGCAGTTCCGGGTATTTTGACCGGTGCGATTATTGGCGTAGCGCAAGCATTAGGTGAAACCGCACCGTTACTTCTGATCGGGATGAGTGCTTTTGTGGCCAGTGTGCCTGCGACACCGCTTGATCAATCAACAGCTTTGCCGGTACAAATTTTCTTATGGCAGGGTAATGAATTACGTAACTTCTTCGAAGGACGTACCGCTGCCGCAATTATTGTCTTACTGGCGCTGATGGTTGGATTAAATAGCCTGGCCATCTGGTTACGTAAGAAATTTGAAGTGCGCTGGTAAGTGAGGACAATATATGAATACTGTAACAGCTATGACACAAGCAAATTCCTTAGAACAGGATGAATCCGTGAATCCAGAACAGAAACAGTTTACCGCTCCTGAAGTCGATCAAAAACATTCGGGTACTTCATTCGTTTCTCAATTCGATACTCATACTTCAACGAAAAAGGAAAATGAAACATCGAATGTTAAAATAAGTACTTCAGATGTGCATGTTTATTATGGTGAGGCAGAAGCCATTAAAGGTATTGACATCAATATCTATGAAAATGAAGTAATCGCCTTTATTGGTCCATCGGGATGTGGCAAGTCAACCTTCCTGCGTACCTTAAACCGTATGAACGACACCATTGATAGCTGTCGCGTGACCGGTAAGGTGATGCTGGATAATCAGGATATCTATGACCCGAATCTGGACGTGGTGTTGCTGCGTGCACAAGTCGGTATGGTGTTCCAGAAACCGAACCCGTTCCCGAAATCAATTTTTGACAATGTGGCTTATGGTCCTAAACTGCATGGTTTGGCGCGCGATAAATACGACCTGGAAGAAATCGTGGAAAATAGCCTGCATAAAGCCGGGCTATGGAGTGAAGTCAAAGACCGTTTGAACCAGCCGGGTACAGGTCTGTCAGGGGGACAGCAGCAACGTTTATGTATTGCACGTACTATTGCAGTGAGTCCGGAAGTCATTTTAATGGATGAGCCATGTTCTGCATTGGACCCGATTGCAACGGCAAAAATTGAAGAACTGATTTCAGAGCTTTCAACCCAATATACCATTGCGATTGTAACCCACTCGATGCAACAGGCTGCACGTGTATCTGACCGTACTGCCTATTTCCATCTGGGTGACTTGATTGAAGTCAATTCAACTGAAAAAGTCTTTACCCAGCCAGATCACCAATTGACTGAAGCCTACATTACTGGGCGTTTCGGTTAATCTGAAAGCCCTATTTTAAAAGAGCCGCAAGGCTCTTTTTTCGTTATAATCAACAGATTAAAAATCTAGCCATAAAAGAAGAATGCAGCCTACACTTGAAGAGCAAGAGCGCGCTAAAATCACACGTCGTGCCTTAAAAGAGGTGTTTCAAATCGTATTTGGTACAGTGTATATAGATCAATATTTTGCTGTTTTCATGGTTGGGCTGAGTCTAGTCATTGCAGTTTTGATCCCAGATTATGACGGCTTGTTTCTAACATCGCAAAGCCGCGGCATGACAAATTACCATCGATGGCTTTATGATATTTTTGTGATTGTGTCGAGTTTGATGGGTTTTGTTCTTTATTTTTTATTGAAAAGACAAAAATATAATACTGAGTTTGGCCAAAAGTGGCGTGCCTACATTAGAGCAAATGCTGAATTTAAACTATATCGTTATCAAAAGGCACAACAGAAAGGTAAATTGCCCTTGTTGCATACACGCTTAGGGGAGTATTTCTTTCTCATTTTTTTAATTATATTGTTTGTTTCAATGTATTCATTAATCACACCAATTGAAAATTCAAGACGTGGTAATTTCTTTATTCAAACGTGGTGGCCAATTAATGCGGTCATTATAGGGGTGTTATATTCGGGATGGTTTTGGCTGTATTTTCGTCTATTCGCAGTAAAAGCTATTATGACACAATATAGGGGGTTGATTGAATGTGAACAAGCTAAACGCAATCGTAATAATGCTATTGAAAAATGCTGAAATTGACCTAATCTAAAGATATAAACCGAATTAAACCGAGAATAGATTTTTTATGTTATTTCACAACCCCAAATTACCTGCTGAAATTCGTATCAGCCATTTAAATGCACGTGTAAATGAGCAGCGTAAAAAAATTGCCCAAGCAACTGCATCTAAACTGGAACTCTTGCATCTTGCCCAGCAGCTTTCAAAAGAAACACGCTTACGTAAAAAGAACAATCAAAAAATTTATGTACTCGATTTCAAAGGTGACACAGCAGCCTCTGCCGTAGAAAATCTGCGTGAAGAAATTACCCTGATTTTAGCCACCGCCAAAGCAGGGCGTGACCGTGTGGTGGTACGTCTGGAAAGCCCGGGCGGTATGGTGCATGGCTATGGTCTGGCGGCCGCCCAGCTGGTGCGTTTGCGTGATGCCGGCTTTAACCTGACGATCTGTGTCGATAAAGTCGCAGCCAGTGGCGGTTATATGATGGCTTGCATTGCCAATGAAATTATTTCTGCACCTTTTGCTGTGGTCGGTTCCATTGGTGTGGTTGCACAGGTGCCAAATTTTAACCGCTTGCTCAAAGAAAAGCATATCGATTTTGAACTTTATACCGCAGGCCAGTTTAAACGTACCGTGACCATGTTTGGTGAAAATACTGAAGAAGGTAAAGCCAAGTTTGAAGAAGAGTTGCAACAAACCCATGAACTGTTTAAGCACTTTGTGGAAAAATACCGCCCGCAACTGAATGTTGAAAAAGTGGCGACAGGTGAACACTGGTATGGAAAAGACGCGCTTGAACTCAACCTGGTGGATAAGTTGCAAACTTCGGATGAATATCTATTGGGGTTGTTAACACAGCATGAAGTCTTTGTGATTGAAACTCGCCGTAAACCGACACTGGGTGAAAAACTGGGTTTACAGGCGGCTCAAATGGCAGATAGCCTAGTACCTGCCGTGATGAATAAGGTGATGGAAGCTTTGAGCAAGGCAAATGCTGACTTGATACAAATGCGTGATCCTAAGCTTTAATTGAAATTCGTTTGGCTATTTTGAAATTGCGCTCTGATGAGCGCAATTTTTTTGACTGTATCTTAATATCCGATTCAGCTTGGTCTTTTATGATGGCATGAAAATAAATGAGTACAGGGTTTTTTATGCTTCATCGTACGACAACCTCTTCAACAGATTTGCTGATCCGATTTCTGCATATTGTTATTATTTTGAGTTTTACCGGGGCTTATCTCACCGGGGATGCAGAAGAATGGCATCATATCCATATGGCATTGGGCTATACACTTGGTATTAGCCTGATATTAAGGATTTTATGGCAGTTTTTCGCTCCCCGACTGGCCCATACTCAGCCTTCAGGACTAAGCCGTCGTTTGAATATGATCAAGCCATTTGTACAGCGTTATAGGGCACAGCCGCAGCAATGGCTTTCATCCACATTTTTTAAAGCAGCCAGTTCCAGCCTGTTTCAGCTCAGCATACTGGGTATTTTTCTTCTGTTGCCTTTAACGGTGCTGGCCGGATTTTTTACCGACTATACGCATAGCCACAGTTTAAAAGAAGTGCATGAACTATGCGCCAACCTGTTTTTAGCCAGTGTGTTGCTGCATTTGGCAGCGTTGACATTGAACAGTGTTCTGCTTAAAAAATGGCTGGCAAAGCGGATGTTCTGGGGTACAGAATCCCATTCATGGTTCACCCTGTTTGCTTCAGTCCTGTCACTAGGCATGCTGGTCGCTTTCTGGCTGTGGTATTTTAGCTAGAATTTTAGATGAGTAGCACAGATCAAGCAGACCATAGCCCACTGCGCCGACTGTTGCAAGCAGCATGTCTTTATGTGCATCCCACATATCTCCCTGCTGCCCATTATAATTTTCTGCTTCCTCTGGGGATAACCCAATCGCAATCAGCCATTCAAGCCATTCATAAATTAAACTGGTGGCCATGATAAATTGAACCACCAATAAAAATAGCATGAAGGGTTTGGCTTCAGGCAGCCACACCTGAAACAGCCGTAATAGCACAGGATAAAGCAGTACACCGCAGGCAAGATGCACCAGACGGTCATACATATTGCGTGACCAGCCCATCGATTGGTTAAGGTCAAAGCCGAACAGCTGAATCAGCCATTCGTTATAGGGAACATAGGAATAGAGGTAATGTGCGCCGATAATATGGATCAGCAAAAAAATGAGATAGAGCACAAAACTATAAAAACTCATGCCAATTTTTTTTTGGGTAAACAATAACAGCACAAGCATAAACACGGTACCGGCTTGATGCAGTAAATATGCTTCAAATTCTAAAGGACGAATACTGGCGATGATGATCGCAACCGTGATCACTGCAAGTGCCAGCCAGTGTTTGATGCTCAATTGATATTCAATCATTATTTCTTGTATTGGCAAAGTTTTATGGGGAGTGCTGAAATTTTATCAATGGCTTATGTGGTTACAAACATAGATGAATTATCAACAGATTCTATTCTAATAAAAAAGCGAAGCCGAAGCTTCGCTTTTTAGATTTATTTCGAATTAAATTTTAGAAATTAAATCTTTAACCTGTTTCGCTTGAGTTGAAGCATTACCTGTATAAGTTGCAGGTGTCATTGTCGCAAGACGTGAACGTTCAGCAGCAGGAACAGCTTCAAGTTCGTTACCGTTTACGAAATCAACCATCATCTCACGAGTCATTGCTTGACCACGAGTCAGGGCTTTTAATTTTTCGTATGGCTTTTCAACTGCATAACGACGCATTACAGTTTGAATTGGCTCTGCAAGAACTTCTTGAGCNNGCAAAACCAACACCCATGTTACGAAGCACAGTCGAGTCAGTTAAGTCACGTTGCCAGCGAGATACAGGAAGTTTTTCGCCTAAGTGTGCAAGTACCGCGTTTGCAATACCCAAGTTACCTTCAGAGTTTTCAAAGTCAATTGGGTTGACTTTGTGCGGCATGGTTGAAGAACCCACTTCGCCTTCTTTTAAGCGTTGTTTGAAGAAACCAAGTGAGATGTAACCCCAAACGTCACGGTTGAAGTCGATCAGGATGGTGTTGAAACGACGAAGTGCATCAAAAAGTTCCGCCATGTAGTCATGTGGCTCAATTTGAGTGGTATACGGGTTGAACTGTAAACCTAAAGATTCAACAAACGCTTGTGAATGCGCAGGCCAGTTGATTTCCGGATAAGCAGAGTAGTGTGCATTGTAGTTACCTACCGCACCGTTGATTTTACCTAGAAGCTCAACTTGTTTGAACTGTTTGATTTGGCGCGCCAAACGGTAAGCCACGTTCGCCATTTCTTTACCCAAAGTGGTTGGGCTGGCTGTTTGACCATGGGTACGAGACAACATTGGTTGTTCAGCATGAGTTTCAGCCAATGCAACGATTGAGTCGATGATTTGCTGCATGGCAGCAACCAGTACTTCACGGCCATTTTTAAGCATCAAGGCATGGGACAAGTTGTTGATGTCTTCAGACGTACAGGCGAAGTGAATGAATTCACCTGCATTTTTCAATTCTTCGATATCAGCAATCTGTTCTTTCAGGAAGTACTCAACCGCTTTTACGTCATGATTCGTGGTACGTTCAATTTCTTTAATGCGGTTTGCGTTTTCTTCAGAGAAGTTTGCAACAATCGCATCCAGTGCAGCATTGGTTTCTGCACTGAAAGCAGGAACTTCAGTGATTTCAGGACGGTTTGCAAGCGCTTGTAACCAGCGTACTTCAACAGTCACACGAGCGTGGATCAAACCAAACTCAGAGAGGAAAGGACGCAAAGCATCACATTTGCTAGCATAGCGTCCATCTAATGGAGAAAGTGCGGTTAAAGCGTTCATAGCGATTCCTTAAACTTTGGAATTAAACGTAAAGCGAAGAATAAAAATTCGTTCATGATCAGGTCAGACTACCTGATACTGTAAACGGGCAAGATCTTGAATATCCTGGAGTAGCTTGCGCTTACTGAAAATCATGCCCCATGAGCTGCCACCGAGCTGACGCCATAAATGCGCCAGTTGCAGGCCAGTAAACAGGGAAGCGCGAATTCGGTTGGTATGGGCACTATCTTTAAAAGCTTCGGCATTGCCCTTGACCATAATGCGCGGGTTAATTTGTCCGGCGGTGTCGATATAGGTTTGGGCAAGGTTGGCAATAATGCTGGGATGCAGATAGTTATTATCGAAAAAAGACAGCTGTTTTAGAATTTTCTGTTGTGACTGTTCAATAATTTCAACAAATTTCGGATTGCTATAGACTTTTTTCTCTAACTGTAACAACGCCATGGCATAGCTCATTGGCAATTTGGCGTTGGAAAATTTCGGCAAACGTGATTTGGGAGAAGGATTAAAGGGCTGGGTAATGCTGCTTTCTAAGGTTTTTAAGCCAAGGGAAATATCCGCAAGCTGATTAAAAAAGTCTAGGGTTTGACAGGATTCATTGGAAGTAGGACGGATATTCAGGCTGGCTTTGATGAGTTGTTCTAAATAAAAACTGCCACTTTCACCGACACTCTGCTGTCCCGACATGGCTGTCATATGGGTCAGCTGTGTCGATTGAAACACAGCTGCTAATGCCAAAGCCCGATTTTGGCGTACATTCAAAGTTTGAGGCTGTTGAAAGGGTAACTCAGCCATGCCTATCGCTTCCTTTTAAATAAAATCAGGTTTTGGCGCATTGGTATGATGAATCACACCGCCACCTAAACAAACTTCATCTGCGTAGAACACTACACTTTGTCCTGGAGTCACCGCACGTTGCGGTTCATCGAATTCCACTCTTACGCCGTTTGGCATACTACTGTCTTTATAAATGACGCAGGCTTGATCAGGTTGACGATAACGGGTTTTAGCCGTACAGCGGAAACCAGCTTCTGGAATTTCTTGTTCACCCGCAACCCAGTCAATCGCTTCACTCCAAAGTATAGTACTTTGCATCAGCGGATGCTCATGACCCTGACCAATAACAAGACGGTTGTTTTCAATATCTTTATATAAAACAAACCATGCACCTTCGGCTTCGCCTTTAAGACCACCCAGGCCGATGCCGCCTCGTTGACCGAGGGTATAGTACATTAAGCCGTGATGTTCACCAACCTCTTTACCTGTATCTAGATAAATTTTTCCAGCTTGGGCAGGAAGATATTGCTTCAAGAAGTCATTAAAGCGACGTTCGCCAATAAAACAGATCCCGGTTGAATCTTTTTTCTTGGCAGTGGCTAAGCCCAGTTCTTCAGCAATACGGCGAACTTCAGGTTTTTCAATTTCACCGACAGGGAACAAAGTCTTGTTAATTTCCCGGCCATGTACGGCATGCAGAAAATAAGTCTGGTCTTTGTTTTGGTCAAAACCACGTAATAAAGGTGCATATTCCTCACCACGCGAATTGGTCATGGTTTCACCGCGACGGCAATAATGCCCAGTGGCAATAAAGTCTGCGCCCAGGTTAATCGCATGATCGAGAAAGGCACGGAATTTAATTTCTTTATTGCATAAAATATCCGGGTTTGGGGTACGACCAGCGGCATATTCAGCCAGAAAATGCTCGAATACACGGTCCCAGTATTCCATGGCAAAGTTGGCGGTATGCAGTTTGATGCCAATTTTGTCACATACTGCTTGTGCATCGGCAAGGTCTTCCATCGCCGTGCAATATTCCGTGCCGTCATCTTCTTCCCAGTTTTTCATGAAAAGACCTTCAACCTGATAACCCTGTTGAAGAAGAAGTGCTGCAGAAACAGAAGAATCTACACCACCAGACATACCGACGATGACACGTTGTTGCATGGGATTAGGCATCCAAAGTTGTAAATAGGGGAGAATTTTGGTGCTCGTAAATGAGCGATAAAGGATATTTTTGACCTGATAGTGCATCTTGCACGGCTTTAATTACCAGTGGGCTACGTGCTCGTGCAGATTCCAGCAGTTCATCTAAAGTCATCCACACTGCACCGACAATGCCTGTATCTAAAGTGGCATTTGGGTCATGTGCAATGGATTTTGCTAAAAAGCAGAAACGGAAATAGGTACGGTCAGGGAACATTGGGGGGGTATAGGTATAAATACCCAGCAGTGATTCAATACTCACTGTATGTCCGGTTTCTTCCATGGTTTCGCGAATGGCCGCATCAATAATGGTTTCACCGCATTCAACATGACCCGCAGGCTGATTAAACACAGTATGGGTTACACCTTCTGTATGTTCTTCTACAAACAGGAATTTTCCGTCTTTTTCAACGACAGTTGCGACAGTGACATGAGCAGTCCAAGCGGTCATAGAAAAGCACCATGGGATAAAAGGGGTATTCTACAAAATTTAGCGCGTGGTGGCTATGCTGAAAGTTTTTTCTTTGAAGAGTTAAGTGAAGGTTTATGATTTTGTCATGCTCTTGAAAGTTGATAATTATTGAGTTTTTATTTTGTTTGCTTAAAAATTTATTCATATAAGCTTATCAAACTTGTGGAACAATGCTTAAATAATAAGCGTGGAACACAATATTTTGCGTAAAAAGCCCAACTGGGTGTGGCTGAGCTTTTTATTTAAATCTAAGTAACTAATTTTAAATATATTATTAAAATAATTTCGTATAACGTGTATTATGTTAATTTTAAAAAATATTAAGGATGGTAATGATAAAAACGAATTTTATAGAGATTGGTACAAAAGAGTTTTCGTTTACTATTCGTAATATTAATCCTCAGAGGGATCTTGTACCTCTGACAATGAATATAAATGGGCTTTCACTTGGTACATTAGAGTCACCAACATACATACCTAGCTTCATTGGAGATTTGCGAGGATTGTTGCAAGATCCTTTTTATAAAAACTACAATTTGACTGTAGATAATTTTCTGAAAAACCTCTGTATAAATGACGAACTAATCGATCATTACAAATTAACGTTAGAAGAAACTTTTGATGATTTTTCAAAGATTGGCGTAAGAAACCAAGAATCTATTTTTTTCTTATTTAAGTTGCATGAAAATCCTTTTTTTACATACCCAGAATTAATTGAAAATATTATATATGCTGAACATGTGTCGATTAATTCAGTTGAATTTGCTCTAAAAGGTTTAATGGAATATATAGAAACACTTTCCTAAAATCATTACCATTTAACATAATGGTGGTTATACAAAATTTTCAAAAAATATAGTAAAAATAGGAGCTTAAGGCTACAATTTTGGATTTCGTATAAGGTGTATTATGTTAATTTTAGGAAAATTTAATTATTGCTCTAATAAGTGAAAGAAATGAAAGTACATTTTTTTTGGATAGACAGATGGAATGATGGTGACCTATTTCCAGATGCAAAAAGCTATGATGCACCTAATACTTTTAAAGGGTTAATATTCAGTTTCTTGAATGATGATGAAGGTCATGGAATAAAATGTTTAAGTAATTGGATAGATGAAGGGCTGATTGAAATTGAAAAAATTTCAAATGGTGAATTAAATTACTATGACATGTGGGCATTTCATGCTTGGGGAGCGGAAATAACTAAGGCAAATGTTTTGATTTATTGGGGGTATGATGATACTAAATATGATGAAAATATGAGTTTTGAATGCTTTTATAAAATTATCAAAGAGTGGGGAGCATTTTTAAAAATGCTACCAAGCGTAGACCAGATTGTTGAATTTGAGTGTTGATTCTAGAAAAAATTCAAATTTGATCTGTTATATAAAATTTAGCCAAAGCAAATCTCCCTTTTATAAAATTACCTTTTTTATCAATATAATTTTGGATCAATTTAACATAATGGCTGTTATACGAAATGAATTTTGTAAGCCCCAAATAGAAATGTCCGGTTTCTCCAAAGGAAAAATGTCCGCTTTTAGAATATGTGCTTTTCCTTTTTCGTCAGTGGACTGGCTTTCTTTTCGGTACTATTCCTTTAAAAAACTTATCCATCCTCATCTTCCAAGTCAGTAATAACCCATTCATCACCAATGAATTTTCGGTCAGCCGCTTGACCATATTGCAGATCAAAAATTTCATTCAAAGTTGGATCTTGATCAATCAAATGTTTTAAGCCAACCAGCTTATAATCATCGTCAGCCAGAGGTCCAGCAGTTAAAAATTGCCAATCACCATTTTTTTCATGAAGTACAGTCAATATGGGCTGTTGTGATTCAATCCATTGTCGTGTGGTAAATATTCCTAAATTTGTTGGTTCTCGAAATTTAAAATTCATATTACGGTCAAGTAGGGGCTGATTATATAAAAATTCTTCTTGAAAACCTTCTTCCCAAGGGAACTTGTCGTTACGATCCGTCCATACCAATTGAAGTGCAGGGAATTTTTTATCTACATAGTAGCTTTGAGCAATTCCAAAATAATCATTCATATTTTTCGCATCAACTTTTAGGAATTGGCAGCGACTATCCTTAAAAAAGATATTTGAATATTCATGTTCTAATTGAATTGCTTCAACACTTTGAATGACTTCAGCAATATGATTGAGGATGGTATGGCAGAGCTTTGCAGATAAACCAAAACAGATAATTTCTGGATGACCATAGCTTTCATATAATCCAATGCTATAGCTGAAAGGTGGTGAATAATCAGTATGATCAATCGACATCACCTGTAAGCCAAATTTTTCAATATTGAGTTTTGTTCGCTTTAATAATTCACTTCGATCAGGACATTGATGATCTTCTGTATATTTCATAGGAATTCATTTTTAATACTTTTATGATCCTAAAATACAGAAAATTCAATCAAGCGACAAACCTGATTTGGGGGTTATTTATAATTGCCGGCTACCTTCACATAATGTCTTGCCGAATAAGGCAAAAACTCTTTTTCTTTATCGGTTAAAGGGCGAACCTTTTGCACCGGACTGCCCACATACAAATATCCGCTTTCCAAACGCTTGCGAGGTGGTACCAAAGAGCCTGCGCCAATCATGACATCATCTTCAATTACCACGTCATCTAAAACAATGGTGTTGATCCCCACCAATACCCGATTACCAATGCTACAGCCATGAAGTTTGACATGATGGCCAATCGTGACATCTTCACCAATAATCAGGGGAGAACCTTCAGGTTTATCGGCTTTTTTATGGCTGACATGCAGCATGGCATGATCTTGCACATTGGAATTTTTACCAATACGGATATGATTGACATCACCACGAATCACGGCAAAAGGCCACACCGAAACGTTTTCAGCAAGTACCACATCGCCAATGATGACAGACATATCATCAACATAACATGAATCATCAACTTGCGGTGCGGTATTTAAATAAGGACGGATGTTTTTAGCCATGTGAGGGGTTCAGTCTGTTAATTTTCAAGCATTATAAAATAAAAAAGCACCCAGACCGCAGTATGGATGCTTTAACTTAAGTCTAAAATTCAGCTTAGAACAAGTTTGCGAAGAATTGTTTGATGTGATCAATCATTTTTGCAAAGAAACCGGCTTCTTCAACAGCTTGAAGGGCAACAAGCGGTTTTTCCGCAATCACTTTGCCATTCAAGGTCGCCACATATTTACCTACTACTTGACCTTTTTTCAAAGGTGCAGTCAATTTAGGTTGAACCACCAGTTGAGTTTTAATGGCATTGGCTTCACCTTTAGGCATGGTCACGTTAAAGTTTTCTGCCAGGCCAATTTGAACATCATTGCTTTTGCCATACCAGACTTTTGATTTAGCCAGAACCTGATTGGCAGGTTGAACTTTTACGGTTTCAAAGTTTGCATAACCCCAAGCCAAAAGTTCACGTGTTTGTGATGCACGCTCATTCATGCTTGGTGCACCAAAAATCACGGAAATTAAACGCAATGGACCACGTTTGGCAGAAGTGGTTAAGCAATAACCGGCTTCTTCAGTATGACCGGTTTTTAAACCGTCTACACTCGGGTCAGTATAAAGCAAGGCATTACGGTTGCCCTGTTTAATGCCGTTAAAGGTAAATTCTTTTTCAGAATAGATTGGGTAATACTTTGAGCTGTCATGAATGATATGTTGTGCAAGTGTCGCCATATCTTTGGCAGTCGAGTAGTGTCCTTCAGCAGGCATACCGGTTGCATTGATGAAGCTGGTATTGGTCATGCCGATACGTTTTGCTTCTTGGTTCATCATGTGGGCAAAAGTACCTTCATTGCCCGCAATATGTTCCGCCATGGCTTTTGATGCATCATTACCTGACTGGATGATAATTCCACGTAACATTTCTAATGCTGTGGCAGTGCCGTTGAGTGGTACATACATACATGATTCTGTACTGCTACCACGACACCAGGCAGATTCGTTCATACGAACTTTTTCATCTTCCGTGAGATCACCACTCAATAACTTTTGTTCAATGATGTAACTGGTCATCATCTTGGTCATTGAAGCCGGTGCTAATTTTTCATTTTCATTTTTTGATGCGAGGATTTGCCCTGTCTCATAATCCATTAAAACATAAGATTTATTATTGAGTTCTGGTGGTGCAGATAAGACAGTTGCTGCGTATGTGAAGCTCGGCAATAGTAATAATGCAGCAAGGGCGCTTTTGTGGGTCATTCTGGGTGGTTCCAATATCTTAATAATAAGCACAAAGAGCTTTGCATTTTAGGACAAAGCAAAGCCGACTTCTACCGTGAGAATCGGCTTATTTCAAAAGTATTGTAACCAAGTGGTATTATTTGCCGTATGCAGAGAGTTCTTGGCAAATCTCCTGATTTTTTGCGTCACCGGCTTTTTTGGCATCGCTACGCGCTTCAGCTAAACTAGGCTTAAATTTTTTCTCTTTACTGAGTCTGGAAAGAGCAGAAACGGCATCTTTTTCAGCCGGTAAATATTCCTGTGCAAGTCTGGAATATCCTTGTTCAAATTNNAACGATTTAAAAACATCAGAATTAAAATAAGCTTAACGAAATTTTTGGTAATTGTAAGTACACAAATGTATTGAAGCTGTTGAGACAGATCCAGTCAATAAAAGAATTGACCCAAAAGAGTTAAAAAAGGCATAAAGAGTAGTCTTCTTTATGCCCAGGAGCATTATAAAATGCCTAATATCCTGATTATTTTATATAAAGCGATTACTCTATATTAAGCCTGATAATTGACTACCTCATCGCAAACTGATTGTTGTTCATCCTTGCTGGTTTCTTTTGCTGCCTGACGGGCTTCATTCAGCACAGATTTATATTCCGAATCTGCCTGAAGTTTATCAAAAGTCATCGATTTGTCTGAATAGTCTTGCAGATAAGCTTTAATTAACAGCTGAATGTTTTGATCAAATTTTGCATTCTTACCAATAATGGCAGGGCATACTTCAGCCATCACTTGAGTTGAAGCAATATCTTCTTTCACAATAGTATTGGCTTCTTCTAAAGATAGGCCTTCATCGGCTAAAACAGTGGAAGATAACAATGCTGCAATGCCTAACCCCAATAAGCCACGAAATGATATGCTTTTAATCATTTTTTAAATCACACTTTTTGAATGGATGTTGAGCGTCAAATATATATAATTTTCTATACAATTCAATCAAAAGTTCTGATCAGTCATTTTTAACCCCTACGAGATGTTTAAGTGAATATATTAATTGCCAATGATGATGGCGTTTTTGCTCCCGGTCTTCAGGCATTGGCTCAAGCCTTGGCTCCTCTTGGTCGTGTCGTCATTGTTGCTCCTGAAAGTGAACGCAGTGGTTTTTCCAGCGCATTGACATTAGATCGTCCCTTACGACCGATTCAAATTTCAGCAGATGTCTGGGCAGTCAATGGAACGCCTGCAGACTGTGTCTATCTGTCCATGAACGGTTTGTTCGATTTTGAATTTGATCTGGTGGTCAGCGGAATTAACAGCGGGGCAAATCTGGGCGATGATGTGCTGTATTCAGGAACTGTTGGAGCCGCATTTGAAGGGCGCCTGATGAAACAACCTGCTATTGCCGTATCTATGGCGGGGCCAAATGTACGTTCTTATGACAGTCCGAACGATTACGCCGTGGCAGCAAAATGGGTACATGACTTTATTGCCCAAGGTCTGCCAATCTTACCTCCACGTCATATTTTTAACGTGAATATTCCCGATATATCTGAATTGCGAGGTTCGAAAATTACCTATCAGGGACTTCGCAGTCAATCTAAACCGATAACCAGTCATGTAGATCCACGAGGACGTCAGGTTTACTGGATTGGCTTGTCAGGGGAGGCTGTGGCTGAACCTAAAAAAGGTGTAACAGAAATCGAATCGGACTTTTTTGCTGTGGCAAATGGGTATGTCAGTATTACACCGATTCAAATGGACGCCACTAATTATGAGATTTTACACACATTGCATGCACAGTTTTCTAAATAGTGCCCAGTAGTGTTATAACTTTGTGAAAAAGCAGAATTGAACATATTTTTCAGATGCTTTTTTGCTAATCTTAGCGCAAACCCAAAATTGACTTATGTGTAGAGAGGAAGATTAATGCACTTGGTGTCATCGTATCGCTTATTTGCTATGCCTGCAGACTTGTTGAAAACCATGGTGTTGTCTACAGCTGTTATTGCAACTGCTATTTTGAGCGGCTGTGCTTCAAAACCACAAGTTCATAATGCAACACGTTATGCCACTGCACCGGACTACTATACNNCTACCAAGTAATGGTGCAGTGATTGCAAACTTTAATATTGCTGCAAATGTGAAGGGCATTCGCTATAGCGGTAATACCGGAGATGCAATTTTTGCTGCGGCTGATGGTCAAGTGGTCTATGCAGCAGATGGTTTAAAAGAATATGGCAATTTAATTCTGATCAAACATATAGATGGTTACATTACTGCTTATGCGCATAACAGTAAAATGAATGTCAGCAGTGGCCAGAATGTGACAGCAGGGCAGAAAATTGCTGAAATGGGTTCAACAGGAACCAATCGGACCATGCTTGAGTTCCAGGTGCGTTTAAATGGCAAACCTATCAATCCGACTAATATTTTACCAATAAATTAAATTTTTAAAATACAAAACATAAATTTCACCGTATAATACAAAGAGTTGCTTTTATCGGAAAGATAAAGTAATCATAAGTTCAGAGGGAAATTTATGTTAGATCAACTTCGAGCAATGGGTGTGTTTGCTTGTGTTGTTGAAAAAAGCTCGTTTAGTGGTGCTGCCCGTGAATTAGGAATCACGACCAGCGCCGTGAGTCAGCAAATTCGTTCTCTAGAAAATGAAATGGAAGTTACACTTCTGCATCGATCGACTAGAAAATTAAATTTGACTGAAGCAGGACAGGCTTTTTTCCACAGTTGTCAAGAAATGCTCGCCGCTGCAGAGCGCGGAAAAATCCGTATCAACGAGTTACGTGATGACTTGGTTGGGGATTTACGCATTGCCACAACCCCGGAACTTGGTGCTAATCATGTGATTCCTGCATTATCTCATTGGATGCAGGCTCATCGTGGTCTCGCTGTACATATAGAGGCAGATAATCAATACATTGATTTAATCGAAGGTCGGATTGATATTGCTTTACGCATGAGTCCAAAAATAGAAGACCATAATTTGAATGTCGTGCCATTGGCTCTGGTTGAGCAGGTGATGGTGGCTTCACCAAGTTATTTGAATCAATCGGCACCTGTATCGCGACCTGAAGATCTCAACAATCATGAGCTGATTCCAGTCAATATTATGAAAAATTATCAACATTTTTCATTTCAGAATGCTGCATTGGATGAAACGGTTAATCTGGAAATGAAATCACGGTTAAGTACCAATAACGTTCTGGTTGCAAAGTCATTATGTTTGCAAGGGCATGGTATTGCGAGAATTTTATATCTGGATGTACAAAAAGATTTAGTGAATGGTTCGCTGGTGGAAGTTTTGCCAGAGTGGAAACTATCTAATTTTACTTTATATGCCATCACTGCAAAACAAGATCAGCAACCGATGAAGGTTCATCGCTGTTTAGATGCATTAAAACAATATTTTAGCCAGTTGCCAGGCGGAAGAATTTATCAAGCAGTTTCATAAAAATTAAGTATAAAAAAAGCCGCAATAAGCGGCTTTTTTTAATTGGATCGAAGGCTTTTAAGCTAAGTAATCCTTGATCATTTTAACCAGGCGTTCAATCAATTGATCAGCCTGTTGCTGGTTAATGTTCAGTGGCGGTAATAAACGAATCACAGAACCTGCCGTCACATTGATAATTAAATGATATTCATCACGTGCAACATTGACCAATTCGCCACAAGCTTTTGGTAATTCAATCCCAATCATCAGACCAAAACCACGAACACTAATGTTCTGATCAGCCAGTTGCTGGGTTAATCGATCAACAATATAACTGCCCATATTTGCAGCATTTTCAACCAGATTTTCTTTTTGAAGGGTGTCAATCACAGTATAAACCACACGTGAACCCAGCGCAGTACCACTATAGGTGGAACCATGGTTGCCAGCTGTTAACACACCGACGCCACGGCCTTGGGTCATCACTGCACCAATCGGGAAGCCATTGCCTAAGCCTTTGGCTGTGGTGAGTACATCGGGAATAATACTGGTGTGCTGGTAAGCAAAGTATTTACCGGTACGGCCGTTACCCGTTTGAACTTCGTCCAGCATCATCAGCCAGTTGTGCTGATTACAGATTTGACGGATTTTTTCGAGGTAGCTAAAACCTTGAGGTGCAGTATTGACGCCACCTTCACCTTGAATCGGTTCAACCAGAATTGCCACGATGTCCGGATGCTGAATTGCAGCTTCTTCAATGGCTTCGATATCACCAAAGGGTACACGAATAAAACCTTCAACCAACGGTGCAAAACCTTCCTGAACTTTTTTATTGCCGGTCGCTGAAAGGGTTGCCAGAGTACGGCCATGGAAAGAATGATCTGCGACAATGATCTTGGGTGTATTAATACCCTGCATATGACCAAATTTACGGGCAATTTTAATGGCACCTTCATTTGATTCTGCACCACTATTGGAGAAGAAAATTTCCTCCATGCCGGAAACTTCAGCCAGTTTTTGTGCAGCAGCCGTTTGCCAAGGCACTTCAAAAATGTTGCTGGTATGCATCAGGGTAGCAGCCTGTTCGGCAATCGCTTCAGTGACCGCAGGGTGTGAATGACCCAGGCCACATACGGCAATACCGGTTAAGGCATCTAAGTATTCAGTACCATCTTCAGTATAAAGATAAGAACCTCGTCCTCGGACAAAACTGATCGGCTGACGGCCAAATACCGGCATCAAATGAGATGGTTGATCAGTTTGCACAGGAGCAAGGGTAATGTTATTCATGACTAACTCTTATCTGTTAGGAGGGAAAAATAAAAGTTTATATAAGCAAAATCCAGAACAGAATAAAAGCCCAAATGTAAATAAAAATGGAATTATTGCTTTAGACATACTGTTTTGCTAAGTTTTGGGTATAATGCGAAGCAGATTAGTTGAGGATTTATCAATGACTGAACAAGCACGCGATACTGAAGCGTTAATTCGTGACCAAATTGCTAAACATGCAGTATTACTTTACATGAAAGGTACACCACAATTTCCACAATGTGGTTTCTCTGCACGTGCGGTAGAAGCACTCAGTCAAATTGGTCGTCCATTTGCCTATGTCAACATTTTGGAAAACCCGGATATTCGTGCAACTTTGCCGCAAATTGCAAATTGGCCTACATTCCCGCAGTTATGGATCAATGGCGAATTAATCGGTGGTAGCGATATCATGCTTGATATGTTCCAAAAAGGTGAGTTGAAACCTTTAGTAGAACAGTACAGCCCGGCACCTGAAGCTTAATTCAGGGCTAAATAAAAAAGCGCCTTGAAGGCGCTTTTTTAATGTCTCAGAAAATGTCAGGCATCTTTTGAGCTATGATCCTGATTATTTGCTGCAACTTCAACAGATATTGCTGTTACCGTTTCATCAGCTGTTATTTCAGTTTTGGCCTTTTTCTTGTCTTTCTTCTTTTTTTTCTTTTTCTTTGGTTCTTCTTCAATTTCGGCACCATCTTCCAGTGCCTGCCAATATTCTAATTGTGCCATGACCGCAGCATAAATTGAACCTTTACTGTAACGACCTTTTTTGTTGAGTGTGCCTACCGGGCGTGCCATTAAAAGTTCTAAAGCCTGATCAATGGTTTCAATGGCATGAATATGGAACTGACCTTTAGCCACCGCCTCAATTACATCATGACGTAACATCAGGTGTTCCATATTTTGACGTGGAATAATCACCCCTTGTTTGCCGGTCAAGCCTTGTAACTTACAGGCATCATAGAAACCTTCAATTTTGGCATTGACACCACCAATCGGTTGAACCTGACCCAACTGGTTCATGGAGCCAGTAATGGCCCAGGACTGATCAATGGGTAACTGGCTGATGGCAGAAATGAGTGCCGAAAGTTCAGCAACGGTGGCACTGTCACCGTCAATTTGACCATAACTTTGTTCAAAGGCAAGGGCAGCCGAGAAATGCAACATCTGTTCACGGCCAAAGTGAGCTTTCAGGAAGCTTGACATCAGCAGTACACCTTTGGCATGCAGTGAGCCGCCCAGTTCGACACTACGCTCGATATCCAGAATATCACCGCCACCTTGATAGACCGATGCAGTCAAGCGTGAAGGTAAGCCGAATTCAACATCGGCATACTGAATCACGGACAGGGCATTGATTTGACCTAAACGGTGACCCTTGGTTTCGATGAGCTGCGTGCCACGGGTTAAGTCTTGCCAGTACAATTCACGTAAATAACCTAAGCGGTACTTGCGATGATCCAGTGCGGTATTGATATGCTTTTCCGAAACGGTTTTATCACCGGCCTGAGCGGCATGGTGATGTGCTTCACGGATCAGATCCCCCAAAGTTAAGGCGTGTAATGACAATGAACTTTGGTCTTCTGCCTGGCGACTTGAATCGGTAAGTAATGCAGCCAATGCAGAACGGTCGAAAGGCAAGAGTTTATCTGCCTGAACATAGTCTGCAATCAACTGCATGTAAGCTTGTTCATTAATGTCATTACGTTGTAATGTGTCGGTAAAATCGGCGCGGATTTTAAACACGCTGCCGAGTTCCGGTTCCAACTCTAAAATTTCATAATAAATTTCAGGTTCTGCAAGCAAGATCACTTTGATATTTAATGGAATAGCCTCTGGTTCTATGGAGATGCTGCCGGTTAAGGTCAGCATGTGTTCCAGCGACGATAGCTTTAATTTTCCTGATTTCAAGGCGCGTTTTAGCCCTTGCCATGCATAAGGCTGTTCCAGCAGTTGTTCAGCTTCAAGCATCAGAAAACCGCCGTTAGCCTTATGCAGTGAACCTGGACGAATCAGGGTAAAGTCAGTGGTGATGGTGCCATTTTGAGTGAGTTGTTCCACATGTCCCAACAGGTTGTAGTGGGTGGGAAAATCTTCAAAAATGACGGGTGCACCGCTATTTGGCTTATAGGAAACAATGATATTGGCCTGATAACGTGAGGGCACACGGCTGAAAATGCCTGGAGCGAAATCATCTTCTTCTTGCTCTAAGATAATTTCGACATTATTGATAATATCTTCAGCATAATATTGCAGATATTCAGTCAAGCCATCGACATCGGGATATTTGTTCTGAATCATATCAATACGCGGTATCACCACTTGTTTGGCAATGTCGCGATTTAAATGTTGAACCTGATCTCGGGCATCATCTTCCAGATCACCTAAATGTAAGCCCAAACGCTCCAGTTTTTTATTCATGTAGCGGATGTTAGAAGCAATCTCTGCACGCTGTTTGCTATCCAGGGAATTGATGTCTTCTTTGGACATTTCCTGATATTCATTGTCTTTCAGATGAACCGGCACGAAGCAGTGCTCATCATCTTGTGAAATCAGTTTTAAATCAAAGTCTGCGCCTTCTTTGGTCAGTTCCACCAGGGCCGATTGCTGTTCATCGCCGGTTTGCTCGCGAATCATTTCAATGCGGTTGTGATAGGTTTCAGCCGTAAAGCGTCGTTCCAGCTGTTTTAAAATGGTTTGCCAGGTTTGATGAAGCAAGGCCTGAAATTTAGGCGCTTGTCCGGGCGGAAGTTCCAGTGCAATTGGCTGACGGGGCAATTTAAAATTGTTGACATAGACCCAGTCATTCGGTGTTTGCATGGTCTTGGCATGTTGTTGCAGTAAACGCTTGATCATGGTGCGTTTACCTAAGCCTGCTGTGCCTACTGCAAAAATGTTATAGCCAGAGTAAGGCAAGGCAATGCCTGCTTCAACAGAGGCACGTGCGCGATCTTGCCCAAGAAAGTCATTAAGAGGCTTTATTCTTCGTGTTGATGCAGGAATTTTTTCAAGATTTGGAATATGCGTCAACTGCTGGGGTTGAAGATATGTTTTGGTCAGGGTGTTTTGAATTTCCGGTTGATCGAATGCTGAAATTAAACTGCTTTGTATAGAGTCTGGTTGATTCATTGGGGGAGTTGCAGATAATGAAGAATTCATTTGATCGAGTTTTTGGGGCACTGTTTAAATCCAAAACTAAAATATTGCAATAGAGATTTAAAGGTATACAGGTTTAGTTGAAAAATTCAAGCGCGGAGGGCTCTTTTATCGACAAAATAAAATAATGATTTCACAATTATTGTTGAAACTGAACTTATTACGCGTTTGAATAGCAGCATTCAGTTTTGCAGAAAAAAACAACGCAATGACAACACAATCTACAGGGTGGAAATCTGCCTTTACTGCTTTTCTCGATCGTCGTGCACTGGTCATGCTGTTTTTAGGATTTTCAGCCGGTATTCCCATTCTTTTGATCTTTTCCAGTCTGTCCCTATGGCTAGGTGAAGCGGGCATTGAAAAAAGTGCAGTGACATTTTTTAGCTGGGCAGCACTGGGCTATTCATTCAAATTTGTCTGGGCACCTTTGATTGATGAATTGCCGGTGCCTTTCCTGACCAAAAAGCTGGGGCGTCGTCGGGCCTGGTTGCTGATTGCACAAGTTTTAATTATCAGCGCCATTTGTATGATGGCTTTTTCTAATCCGGCACTCGGTCAGGGCTATTTGTATCAGATGGCAGCAGGCGCCGTGTTGCTGGGTTTTTCTGCAGCGACTCAGGATATTGTGATTGATGCTTATCGCATTGAGCTTGCAGAAACAGAAATGCAAACTGTACTTGCGTCGACTTACAATGCAGGTTATCGCATCGGGATGATTGTGGCGGGGGCTGGTGCGTTGTTCCTTGCAGCATCGCTTGGCACAGCCAAAGGAAACTATATTTATAGTGCCTGGAAAATCACTTACTTAATCATGGCCGCAGTCATGCTGGTGGGAATTATCACCACTTTAGTGATTCGTGAGCCGCATGTCGAACGTACTTATAAAGATTATAAGCGTAGCGATTATTATCGTCTGGTGGCCGTATTTTTTGTTGCCGTGATTGGCTTTGTAGTAAGCTATATTTTGTCTGGAACCTTAACGGAATCTGTTAAGGCACAATTTGCAATTACTGACTCGTTGTTGCTGTTCTGCTTTGAGACCTTACGCTTCGTCGGATCTGCTGCTGTAGCTGTATTTCTGGGCGCATTACTGGTCAAAATGGGTGCGGTCAACAAGCAAATGACTATGGAAACCTGGATCAGTCCGATTGCCGATTTCTTTAAGCGTTATGGCGTAAAACTGGCATTAGTGCTGTTATTGTTGATTGGTTTCTATCGTATTTCCGACATTATTGCCGGGGTGATTTCAAATGTGTTTTATCAGGATTTAAACTTCAGTAAAGAGCAGATTGCAGAAGCGGTAAAAATTTACGGGGTAATTTTTAGTCTGGTTGGCGGTTTCCTCGGTGGGTTGCTGGCACAGCGTATGAACATTATGAAACTGATGTTTGTTGGTGCAGTTCTGGCCAGTTCAACCAACCTGATCTTTATCGGTTTGGTAAAATCAGGCCAGCCTACGCATGATGTTCAAGTCATTGTTGGCCCGCACAAGTATCAGGTTCAGGCTGATGAAGTAGGGTACTGGAAGTTAAGGGTGCCAAATCAGGTTTTGGCCCAAGCCAATGCGGTACAGGTTATGACTCATTATCAGGATGGTACACAAACTCCAGTTGTTACCACCGTGCCGTATTTAAAACTTGATGCAACACAAACTGGATTACAAATTCTGCCAGTGACCAGCGATAATATGATTGCTTCGCATGAAAAAGAGAACAGTCTGGTGGTTCGTGGCCAGTATTTTGGACCTGCATTATCTGAAACGCAAAAAATTGTCTTGCATTTAGATGGGCAGAAATTTGATGCCAATCTGGACAAAACTGGGGTATTTAGTGCAGCCATTCCAGCAGAAAGCCTGGCAAATTCCGCATCGAAACAGCTTGTGGCTGAAGTGATCGATAATGACAAAGCCATTTTAAGCACACAGCATGGCTATCTTGTGGATATGAACTCGAGCGTAGCTAAAGACTTGGATATTGATGTTCAGCCTTTGGCGGCAATCAATGTTCAATCGAATGATGAGGTAGCAATTACGGGTAAGGTGATTAAACCTTATAGTTCGCTGTGGTTATATTTTGCCATTATTGTCGATAATCTGGCATCTGGTTTGGCAGGTGCAGCATTTATTGCATTCTTGTCGAGTTTGACCAGTGTATCTTTCACGGCAGTACAGTACGCCATTTTTAGTTCACTGATGACTTTAACACCGAAGATTTTGGGCGGCTATTCGGGAACGATTGTGACCAATATCGGTTATCCGAACTTTTTCCTCATGACTACCTTGATAGGAATTCCCATTTTAATTCTGGTGGTTTGGGTAGGGAAGTTATTGCGTGAACATGGGCAGCAACAATCTGGCTAAACTGAATTTTTAAAAAACTGAATGAAAAACCTATTTTTTCTTGAAGATAAAATGGGTTTTTCTTTAGATAAAAATTGATGTAAAAGTGCAGAGTTATTTTAAAAATAGCCTAAGTATAAAAATAATGAATTTTTAGGGCGAACGCAGCTAAGTTTAATATTGATTTAAAAATGTCAAAACCACACGCGATTAGAACAGTAACAACTATTATAACCATATTGCTAAATTGAATTTTCCCCATGAAATCCCTATAGTGTCTATAAAAATTGATAACCTAGGAAAATCAAAGATGCGCATGCTCCACACCATGTTACGTGTAGGCAATTTAGAACAATCCTTAAAGTTCTATACTGAAATGCTCGGTATGACTTTGCTTCGTAAACGTGATTATGAAGAGGGTCGATTCACTTTAGCATTTGTTGGTTATGGCGATGAAAAAGATCATACGGTACTGGAACTGACTCATAACTGGGACACAGAAAGCTATGAGCTGGGCAATGCCTACGGTCATATTGCCATTGCGGTTGATGATGCCTATAAAGCCTGTGAAGAGATCAAGGCACGCGGTGGTAATGTCGTCCGTGAAGCGGGTCCTATGAAAGGCGGCGTCACTGTGATTGCTTTTGTTGAAGATCCGGACGGCTATAAAATCGAGCTGATCCAGCAAGATAAAAATGCCAGAAATAATTAATCGTATTTCTTCATAAATATTTTAATCTTGTTGCTTATTATGAGAGCAATAAAAAGAATTTATGAAAGAAATCCTATCATAAAGTGATATAGATAAACTAAATATTCAACATTGAGTTGAAAAACTGGCTTTATTTATTTAGCCCAGTAAGATGAAACTTTACCATTAGGTAAATTCACTTATTGGGCTTTTTTTATATTTTCAATTATTACAGGAAGTAGCGATGTTAAAATTATTGGCATTGGATCGCTTTACTATTTTGTTGATTGTGATGGTGATCTTGGCAAGCCTCATGCCCATCTCGGGTCTGGCTGCGGATATTTTTAGTGTGATCACTTCGGTGGCAATTGCGATTCTATTCTTTTTGCATGGTGCAAAACTTTCCAGAGAGGCAGTGGTACAGGGCATCATGCACTGGAAATTCCATGTGGTGGTGTTTGCTTTCACTTTTGCCTTATTTCCGCTTTTAGGTTTAATGGCTAAACCGATTCTATTACCGCTGTTAGGAAAAGAGTTGTACTGGGGCTTCCTGTTCATGTGCTTCTTGCCATCAACCGTGCAATCTTCCATTGCATTTACTTCGGTGGCAAAAGGCAATGTGGCTAGTGCAGTGTGCAGTGCTTCATTTTCTAATANNTTACTCCTGTATTGGTGAGTTTCTTTATTTTAGGTCAGTCGCAACATGGCTTTGATCCTACATCCTCAATTCTTCAAATTACCTTATTGTTACTGGTCCCATTTGTATTGGGGCAAATATTACGCCCTTATGTTTATCCGTATATGCTGAAATTACCGGGTATTGTCAAAGCATTCGATCAGGGGACTATTTTGATGGTGGTTTATGGTGCTTTTAGCGGAGCCGTTGTTGCCGGGCTATGGGAAGTAGTCAGTTGGGAAACGTTGTTTGTTCTGACTTTGGCATGTTCTGTATTTTTAACTATTATCATGCTATTGGCTTTATACATTCCCAAATGGCTGGGTTTTAGTCGTGAAGACCAGATTGCGATGTTTTTCTGTAGTTCTAAAAAAACATTGGCCAGCGGAGTGCCTATGGCGCAAATCCTGTTTACTGGTCAACCGCTGGGCATGATTGTGTTACCGATTATGATTTTTCATCAAATTCAGTTGATGGTCTGTGGGGTGATTGCCAATTATTGGTCGAAACATCCAGATCGGGAATGTTTGGTAGAAGAGTGTAAAGAATAATTCGCTATCTGTTAGTTTTTCGCGTATAATTACGCCCACTTGTTGTGCTTAGCTCTGACGGTATCCGTCTCGGTGGGCCAAAAGAATGGTCTGTTGTGGTGTTGATCTGGCTTTTTCCCCGAATAAGCTTTTCCTCATGAATCATGAGAGTGATCAATTGCGATGACAGCATAAGCCTTTCTTAACTTAGGAGTAATCGACGATGCGCGCCGATATTCACCCAAAATATGAAAAATTAGTTGCTACTTGTTCATGTGGTAACGTAATTGAAACTCGTTCAGCTCTTGGTAAAGAAACTATTTACCTAGACGTATGTTCAGCATGCCACCCATTCTATACTGGTAAACAAAAGAATGTGGACACTGGCGGTCGTATCGACAAGTTCAAACAACGTTTTGCTGGTATGTCACGTTCTATCAAACGTTAATACCCAGAATAAAAAAACGGGCTTCTTGCCCGTTTTTTTATGTCTGTTATTTATTGAATGCTTTAATTGCAGACTGGGTACAAGACCTATTGGTCTTGTACATCAATCAAATGATCCAGTTTTTTCTGGAAATAGTCACCTTGAATAAAACGTGCATCCACATTCCAGGCATTCGCGAAAAGGGTCATGTCATTGAGGTCACGTAGCATTATTTCGCCAGGTTTAATTTCATGGAAAGAGCTCAGCTTTTCCTGTAATTCCTGCGTGGTTTTTTCTGCCTGCAACATCTTGGTTAACTTCGGATGTAAAGTTAAACAATTCACATCAAGTTGACGTAGTATCGACTCGCTATAAATGGTATTGCCAAAGTCTCGGAGGGAAACTTCAGCGCCAAATTGACGTAATTGAGCAATATGCTTTTGAGCATCTGAAATATTTTGGTTAATATCTTCTTCGGAAAACTGTAAAATTAACGGATGTTTCAATTTGCTGCGAATGATGGTAATAAGTTTAGAAATAAACTCAGGGAAGGTTCGGTCGTGTAATAGAACAGCTTTATTCAAATTTACAATCAATTTTGCTTCAGGATATTGGGTAATGAAATTATGGAGCTGTTTGCATGATTCCACTAATATCCAGCGATCCAATTTAATAGATAATTCAGGATCTTCTGCAAGTTCTCTTAAACTGGCCAAATCTTTCCAGGCATTTTCATAAATGAAACCGCTGGTCACTTCATAAGTATATAAATTGGTGTCTTGCTTGTCATAAAGTTGTTGATATTTAAGATGAATTTCACCACGATCCAAACTTTGTTGTAAAGCTCTGAGTAACGTTGCTTCAGCTGAACTGGAGACAGTCTTAATTTTTGGTTGCTGCAACTCAATGGTTGGAAGATCTAAGGGTGCTTCAAGTTCAAGTGCTGGAGTCGGCTGATTTTCCGGTAAAGCAGTCTTGTAAGCTGTAGCAACAAATTGTTCAAAATGTTTTTCGTCGCGTATTTCAGTTTCTAATAGTGTATAACCAATTCTTAGATTAAGCGGATAAGAAGTTTGATCAATGGACAATAATTGCGGTTTTTTCAGCGAGCTTAAACCTATAAGTTTAGACTCTAACTTGGCTTTAGACTCGGCCTGGAACAAAGCGACATAAATCCCAGAACTCATTTTAAATAAGGGTACATGGGTTTGTTCTTTTAAAAATTCTTTGATATTGCTGAAATACTTTTTGAAAGTATCCCAATCACCTTCAAAAATGCTGTCAGGGCAGGAAGTCAAAGAGAACAGAACCAAGGCATTAATGTCAGAAGGGTGTTGAGTAATTGTACGATTAATCAACTGATAGGTATTTGGACTTTGAGCATCCGAAATTGCTGATGTCGTCTGATCAGCGGAGGAAGACTCAATATCGACGGTAATTTGAACTGCATCTTCTTCATCCGTCGATGGCAAAAACTCAATTTTAAGCGGATTTGGGATAGAGACTTGATCATTAAGGCTGTTGATTTCAAAACGCCCTAAATCGAACTGACCTTGAGAAATCTTTTTAAAGCGTAATTTAAAATCATTTAAATCTTTAGGCTGAAGTAGATCCAGTAAAGGAAGTCCAACAATATCCCCTTCATCTTTAAGGCCAAAAAGTGCCAAATATTCAGGGTTCGCCTGAATATGAATACCTTCCTGAATCAGTGCAATGGCTTTGTTGCTCTCTTGAACTAAAGATTGGGCATGAGTTTGAGCTGTTTCTAGCTCTTTCATTAAATGTTGTTGAGTCAAGACTAAGCGACTGAGAGAAAGTGCACGTAAAAGTCCAAGATAAAAACGATCTGGATAATCCAGATTAAGAATATCGTAAACCCCTTTGCGAATATAAGCTGCATACTGGTCAGCCTGATAATCATCGGGCTTGAGCAAGATCATGGGCAAGTTGGGTTGTCTGGATAAACGAATCAGACTTAAAGCCTGTTCATATTTTAAGTCATAGGCACGACCAAAAATAACCAGATCCCAGGTGTGATGTAATTGTTTTTCGAAATTTTGTAAATCATCAAGCAAGGTTGCATGTACTACATGTTCACTCGATGTTAAAAGATCACGAATCTGGTTAAAACGGATTTGATTATCATCGATAATGAGTAAACGTGTTTCAGTACGTTTTAACTTTTTAGACAATAATGGATTTCTCACTTCAATGCTTCCCATAAATCGTGATTNNTGTGTAATGATTTGCGCTTTAGTTAAATAAATTTTTATTTCTTCTTGGCCTAAGCGTAGATAAATAGTTTGTTTTTCTCTAAACATATGTGAACCTGACACCACCAGACTGGTAGATTCCTCATCAAGCTGGCTAGACTGAACAATCAGGGCCGGTTGGTAATTATTGCTATGCCGATCTGTTTTGATCATGACCGCGCAAGGGAATAAATCTTGTGCCAAGACTTCAAGTCCGATTTCCAGGCTCTTTTCTGTGGATTGCTTGATCCAGCGAATTACACCGCCACGCCAAGGACTATGCGTGTTCTCCTGAATCAAAATAAATTCGCCAGTTTTTAAATTTGAAGGTGCTACACTATTCCATTTAATCCTGTAACCATTGACACTGATGTCCAGAACTTCTGCTGGATAAATTTGTTTGGCTTCGCGATCCAAGGCTTTTGCGGTAGTAGTTTCCGCAGGGATATTCGAATTCATCGAATTGATGAAGCTGCTTTCATTATGGAATTGATAATTGGTATCTAAATCCAGAGTTTCATGAAAGTTTTTGCCCTTAGACAGGTAAAAATGCGCTACAGAAAGACTAAAACAGATTTGTAATTGTGCAGAATATTCATAACGTTCATGACGACGTTCAGTATTGGTGGTAAGCAGATTATGAATATGAAAGTGTAATGCCGGTGTTAAGAATAACTTTTCATTACGCGATAGATAGCCCGACTTTTTGGTTTGGGTTTCCGATAGATGATCTAATAAATGCTGTGTTGAAATATAAATGGTCGGTTTATATAAACTGGACTGATTGACATTAAAAACGGGTGGATAGTCTTTATTGGTATCGACAATATAGCGAGAGAGGGTAGTTTCTTTAGGTAATACATGAACCAGTTTTGCCCAGTCAAAACTGCATAAATATAAGCCTTGCATTTCAGAAGGTCGAATTTGATGGGTATTCAGAATTTCCAGCAATACCAGCTGTGAATAGGCTTGGGCAATGCTCTGCAAAGGATGCTGCGTATCTAAAATCTGGTTAATATTGGTTTGATAAAAATTATTTTTAATAGCACATTCAATCAGTTGATGTGCAATTAACCATTGTCCAAATAAAGGCGTGCTGTATAACAAGTGTTGTTGATAGAGCAATAAAGACAATTGCTGCAAGGCATAATAAGTAGAAACGATTCTGGCAGTTTGCAAACTTTTCTTTTGATTAAATGCAAACAAAGAGAACTTTTGTATGCTGAGTTGAGTGTTGCAACGCCTTGAAATATCGATATAAATTTTAGCAAAATGACTACGCAGCAGCATCGCCAGTTCAATGATCTGGTCACTACGGTCATTAGTGATGAGTCCCTGATTGAAAAAATGTTTTTCTAGGCTGCCTAAAACATTATCCAGGGTAGGATGCAGGATTTGAATCAAGTCAAAACGCAGCATTTCAGGACACTTAAGTTCTGATATCTCCAGCAATGCATTGAAAAGTTCCTTGGAAGAATTTCCCAGTTGAAGAATGGATAAATTGGATACCCATTCTTGTAACCCCTTCGCATTTGTCGGGCAGAAGCTTAATTTATCCAGCTTTAACTCTGTTGGTGTCTGGAAGATATCTGAATTACTCATAAGCATCGTTATTATTAACTCAAAAAGTTGAAACTCCAAAAAGCGGTGTTTTATTTTTTTCGCCCGCTATTTCCCTAACGAGTTTAGGAACCAAATATCCCGGCAGGTTCTCTAAAACATCTTTATATATAAGATTAATTTCTTCAGGATTTAGGTCAAAATGATGGGCACCTTTTACTTTATCTAATACATGTAAATAGTATGGCATCACACCCGCTTCAAACAGGCGGTAACTTAAATCCACTAACACTTGCGCAGAATTATTAACCCCTTTTAATAAAACTGCCTGATTCAGCACGGTAATTTGATGTTGAACCAATGCTGAAAGTTTGGCACAGGTAAAATCGTCCAGTTCAGCAGCATGATTGGAGTGTACCACTAGAATAATGTGCAGCCTACTGTTTTTTAATAGGGAAATCAGCTCTTCATCGACACGGTTGGGGATTACGACAGGAACCCGTGAATGAATTCTCAAAAATTTAATTTGTGGAATGGACTCAAGACGTCCGATCCACAAGGCAAGTTTTCGGTTGGACAGGGTAAGCGGGTCGCCACCGCTCAATATGACTTCATTTATATCTGGCTGATTTTTAATGTATTGTTTAATATTTAGCCAGTCTTCATTTTTTGGCAAGTTTTCCTGATAAGGAAAATGGCGACGGAAACAGTAACGACAATGAACTGCACAAGCACCGGTCAGGGTAAGTAAAAAACGCGATTTATATTTATGCAATACACCAGGTTGCTGATTGGCCTGTTCCTCCCCTAAAGGATCGGTTACAAAACCGGGATGATCTTCAAGTTCCAGATGATGGGGCAATACTTGTAACAGCAGGGGGTCAAGTGGGTTGCCAATGCTCATTTTTCCGACGAACGCACGCGGAACACGCAACTTAAACTTTTCAGAAGCCAGGATTGCCCCTGATAATAATTGATCAGGCGAGAGCTGAAGTGTTTCAAGCAACTCTAAAGGGTCCGTAATCAGGTCACTCAGTTGAGATTGCCAGTTTTGCTCTTGATACAAATAGTTTATCATGCCAGATGTTAAAAATAATGCTAGTCTAGCATTAATAGATTTAAGTTAGTAAGTTTGGAGCGAGCCTTTCATGGCCAATTATTCTACAAATGACTTTAAGCAAGGTCTTAAAGTAATGCTTGACGGCAACCCATGTTCAATCATGGAAAATGAATATGTAAAACCTGGTAAAGGTCAGGCATTTAACCGTGTAAAACTTCGTAACCTTAAAACAGGTAAGGTTTTAGAAAAAACTTTTAAATCAGGTGACTCTTTAGAAGCAGCGGACATCGTAGAAGTAGAAATGAACTACTTGTATAACGATGGTGAAATGTGGAACTTCATGGACCCAGAAACTTTTGAACAGATTGCTGCAGACAAGACTGCAATGGGCGATGCTGCAAAATGGTTAAAAGACGATTCTAACGAACTTTGTACAATTATGTTGTTCAATGGTGTTCCATTGTCAGTAAGTGCGCCAAACTTCGTAGTATTGAAAATCGTGGAAACTGATCCAGGCGTACGTGGTGATACTTCTGGCGGCGGCGGCAAACCGGCTAAACTCGAAACTGGCGCTGTTGTTCGTGTACCATTATTCGTACAGCAAGAAGAAAGCGTTCGTGTAGACACTCGTACTGGTGACTATTTAGAACGTGCATAATGGTTTTAAAATAGACTATTATCGAAAGGGATGATGAAAATCGTCCCTTTTTTTATGCCAAAGTATTACATGAAGAGCTCGGATATGAGGAGTACAGTCGCAAAGGAAGAAACAGCAATATACCAAACAATAAAAAACGAACGCTGATTTATGCATTAGATATGAGGGATTGATATGGAAACGATTCAACCGAAGTTATCAATAACTTCAAAAATAGTATGGCTTCTAGTGGCGAGTTTTAGGTGCGGTATCATTTGGGATACTTGCCGTCAGCAGAGGTGAGCATGTCAATGCAGTTTGGCTGGTTTTGGCTGCCATCTGTGTATATAGCATCGCTTATCGCTTCTACAGTTTATTCATTGCCAATAAAGTTTTTGAGTTAAATGCACGACGTTTAACTCCAGCACATCGCTTGGCAGATGGTCTGGATTATGTTCCAACCAATAAATATGTCTTATTTGGTCATCACTTTGCAGCCATTGCAGGTGCTGGTCCCTTAGTCGGTCCTATTCTTGCTGCACAAATGGGCTACTTGCCTGGAACCATCTGGTTGCTGGTGGGCGTTGTACTGGCAGGTGCCGTTCAGGACTTCTTGGTGCTGTTTATCTCGACCCGGCGTGATGGCCGTTCGCTCGGTGAAATGGCAAAGCAGGAGCTGGGTTCCTTTGCGGGTGTGGTTGTGATGCTAGGCGCATTAGGTGTCATGATTATTATTCTTGCAGTGCTTGCATTAGTGGTAGTTAAGGCCTTGACCAACAGTCCTTGGGGCGTATTCAGTATTGCTGCAACCATTCCAATTGCATTGTTCATGGGCGTATATATGCGTTATATCCGTCCAGGGAAAATTGCCGAGGTTTCAATCATCGGTTTTGTGCTAATGATGCTGGCGATTGTCTATGGCGGTAATGTGGCAGCTGATCCGTACTGGGGACCGATCTTTACCCTGTCTGGTACGCAGTTGACTTGGTGTTTAATTGTTTACGGTTTCGTTGCTTCAGTCTTGCCGGTCTGGTTGCTGCTTGCACCACGTGACTACCTTTCTACCTTCTTGAAGATTGGTGTCATTGCCGGTCTTGCAGTCGGTATTATGGTGGCATTGCCTGAAATGAAAATGCCTGCTGTTACGCATTTTATTGATGGTACAGGTCCGGTATTTGCCGGTTCGATGTTCCCGTTCTTATTTATTACCATTGCCTGTGGTGCCATTTCAGGTTTCCATGCTTTGGTTTCTTCAGGAACCACCCCAAAACTGGTCGATAACGAAGTCGATATTCGTGTGATTGGTTACGGCGGTATGTTGATGGAATCTTTCGTTGCTGTAATGGCAATGATTTGTGCCACCATTCTTGAACCGGGAGTCTATTTCGCAATTAATGCACCTGCTGCCGTATTAGGCACCACGGTCGAAAGTGCTGCCGAAGCGGTGCGTACGTTGGGCTTTGTGGTGACTCCTGAAGCATTGACTTTGCTGGCACAGGAAGTGGGTGAAAGCTCGATTCTGTCGCGTNNACTGGTGGTGCGCCAACATTTGCCATCGGTATGGCGCACATTATTACGGAAATTTTTAACAACCGTTCCATGATGGCGTTCTGGTATCACTTCGCGATTCTGTTTGAAGCCTTATTCATTTTAACTGCGGTAGATGCCGGTACGCGTGCTTGCCGTTTCATGGTTCAGGATACTGTCGGTATCGTGATCCCTGCGTTGAAACAGTCGCACAATTTCTTTGGTAGCCGGGTTGTGACCGCCGTGGCTGTTTCAGGCTGGGGGTTCTTTGTTTATCAAGGTGTGATTGACCCACTTGGCGGGATCAACAGCTTATGGCCTTTGTTTGGTATTGGTAACCAGATGCTGGCTGCAATGGCCTTGATTTTAGGTACTGTCATCTTGTTCAAAATGAAAAAAGAGAAATATGTGTGGATCACTATTTTTCCAACCATTTTCCTGTTCATTACCTGTATGACGGCAGGTTGGCAAAAAATCTTCCATGAAAATCCGAAAATTGGTTTTCTGGCACAAGCCAACCGATTCTCTGATGCAATTGCGCGTAATGAAGTTTTAAAACCGGCCAAAGATATCGCTGAAATGCAAACCATTGTATTCTCTAATCAAATTAATGCAGTACTGTGCGGTTTCTTTATGATTGTGGCGATTGTGATGGTGTTTGCTGCCATTGGTGTGATTCGCCGTGCATTGGCAAATCCAAACCCAAGCGTGCAGGAATCTGAAGCGATTTACAGTGATAAAATTCCAGCAGGAGAGGTGAAATGAGTTTAACAGATCAAATTCGCCAAAAACTGGCATTGGGCAAAATCATTAAATTTACTGTGCTCGCTCAGCCGAAAAAGTTTTTCATGTTGAACGGGATTAAAACCATTCAAATCATTTGGCAACGCCTACAGCAAAGCTTCCGCCTGATGGTGGGTGTGCCTGATTATCAGACGTACCTGGAGCATATGCAAAAGAATCATCCAGACTTGGTCGCAATGGATGCCAAAACGTTTTACCGTCACTGTGTCGATGCACGTTATCCAAGCGCGGGCGGTGGCATGAAAAAATGTCCTTGCTAAGATAAGTCAACATTTGTCAATAAATCTGCTGATATGTTTGGAAAAATTAAAAAACGGTGTATGTTAATCATGCACCGTTTTTTATTAAGGAAAGAGTGTGATTTGGGGTATGAATAAAGTTCAAAAACAAGAACTCACACCGGCACAGCAAGAGCTGAATTTTCAGGTGGAGTTTTATGCTGCAAAAATTCAGGCATTCTTGGCTCAAATCAATAACATTATTTTGGATAAGCAACACCAAACCAAACTGGCTTTATGCTGTTTGCTGTCCGGTGGGCATGTGTTGTTTGAAGATTTGCCTGGACTCGGTAAAACCACTTTATCCAGTGCCTTGTCGCATATTGCCGGATTAAAGTTTCAGCGTATTCAGTTTACCAATGACATGCTCGCCAGTGATGTGATTGGGGTAAATATGTTTAATCAGAAAGAGCATCGGTTCGAGTTTAAGCTGGGGCCAATTTTTACCCAAATTTTGCTGGCAGATGAAATTAACCGCTGTAGTCCCAAAACCCAGAGTGCTTTACTGGAAGCCATGGAGGAGGGTCGGGTAACGGTCGATGGGGTGCGTTATGATTTGCCGCAACCTTTTTGGGTGATTGCCACACAAAACCCCTTGTTCCAGAGCGGAACCTATAGCTTGCCAGAATCCCAGCTGGATCGTTTTTTAATGCGTTTATCGCTAGGTTATCCATCGCGTTCAGCAGAAAAACTGTTATTACAGCAAGATTCCCGCTATGCCTTGATTGCTACCTTGCAACACGTCTTTGACGAACATGAAATTCTGGCGATTCAGCAGCTGGTGACCCAAGTCCATATTGCAGATCTGGTACTGGATTACCTGCTGGATTTGGCAGCCGAGACCCGTAAAAGTCGTCATGGTTTATCGACCCGTGGATTATTGGCTTTGAAAAAAGCAGCTCAAGCGCACGCCTTTATAGAACAGCGCAGCTATGTGACTCCTGACGATGTGCAAGCGGTATTTGCTGCTGTGGTGTCGCATCGTATTGGTTTAAGCGAAGCAGAAACCTTGCAGCTGATGCAACAAGTTCATATTAGCTAAAGGGTGACGCAATTGACCAAGCCTTGGCAAAAATGGTTGGCAAAACGCTTTCAATTTAAAAAAATCAAACAGCTTTCGCAAAAAGACATTCTGATTTTTATCTATCAGCAAGGTTACCTGTATCTGGTGTTAATTTTGCTGACCTTCATTGCCGGGATCAATTATGCCAATAACCTGATTTTAGGTTTTTGCTTTCTGGTCAGTGCGATTTTATGTATCAGCTTTTATTTAACCTTTAAGCAGTTACATGGACTCAAGGTTGAAGTTTCTGTCAATGAAGTCGGGCAAGCGGGTCATCAACTGGATTTGCACTTACATTTTCAGCAAGCGCACAGGCAGCCGCGTTATTTGTGGGTTAAAACCAGTCAGCATTTGGAAAAAATATTCATTTCCGAATTAAAGCAAAAAATGACCCTATCGTTTTTTGCTGAAAAAAGAGGACAATTTGATTATCCAACTATCCAGATGTATTCAGTGTATCCTTTTGGACTGGTACGTGCCTGGACTTATTTTTATTTAAAAGAAACGTCATGGGTGGCTCCTAGAGCAGCGTTTTATTCTGCAGAAAATAAGCAGCATCAGCAAAATTTAGAACCGGATATGGATGAATTTCATGAACTGCGCAATTTTAAAGCAGGAGATAGCTTGCAAGCTGTGTCGTGGAAGCAGGCAGCACGCGGACAAGGTTTATATACCAAGGTATTTGAACAGCATAACGAGCAGCTCAATCTTGAGATTCATTATCACAATATGCCAAGTACCCAGCATGAAGAAAAATTAAGTCTAATGATGGGGTTGATTGAACAGTGTGAGCAAATACAGTGTGCATATGCGGTGTTTTTACCGCAAGCCGAATTGGCTGTAGGTCTGGGTGAAAGCCAGTTATTACAGGCCAAAAAACTTTTAGCGCAGGCTTAAATCATGATTGATGCCCAGATCAGAACCTCGATATTGATGACCTTGTCATTGCTGCTTATGGCACAGCTTGTTTTTAATCCGCTGGTATTGAGTCTCATTTTCGCCCTGATTATTCTGTTCTTGTTTTATAGCTTAAAAGATGAGTCCAAGGTTTTATCCAGAATATGGACTTTTTCCCTGACTTTAATTGCCTTAGCTTCGA
>DKLL01000249.1 GCA_002455755.1 Acinetobacter sp. UBA6641 | reverse complement strand
AAAATGACATGGTACAAGGCCGAAAATTCCAGTTTCCTTCTGGCAGCATTGTGGTCTTTGATAAAGGCTATGTCGATTACCAATGGTATGCGAATCTCACTGCTCAAAACGTTGGATTTGTCACACGTCTGAGGCCCAAGGCTGTGTATCAGGTGATTCAGCAACATCCCGTGCTTGAGTCCAAAGGCATTCTAAAAGATGAAACCATTCAGCTGAACAGCATACATGCCCTAAAAAGAAAGGCACCAGTACTCAGAAGAATTGAATATAGAGACCGTCAAAGTGGCAAGCACTTCAGCTTTCTCAGCAATAACTTTCATTTAGCCGCCTCTACCATTGCAGCGATTTACAAAGACCGCTGGAAAGTAGAATTGTTCTTTAAAGCGATTAAACAGAATCTGAAATTAAAAGCCTTTTTAGGCCGAAGCAGGAACGCGATTCAGACGCAAATTTGGATTGCGATGATTGCCTATTTACTGGTGAGTTTCGCTCAACATTTAGGGAAAGCGGGTTGGACAGTTCAACGCTTACTCAGAATAATTCAAGTGAATTTATTTGAAAGAAAAACTTTAAAAGCTTTATTCTCACCCGATAAAATCCCCATCAAACAAGAGGAAGCTCATGTGAGCTTCCTCTTGTAAAAATTGTGGGACAGCAGTGACATTGATGTTCCTTTTTTATTGAAAATTTTTAAAGATTTAGTTGGCAAGCAAGCCTTCTAGAATCTGTTCATAAATTTCAGCCAGGGGTTCCAGGTCGGCAACATTTACATGTTCATCAATTTGATGAATGCTGGCATTCAATACACCGAGTTCAAGCACCTGTGCGCCAGTCGGGGCAATAAAGCGACCGTCAGAAGTACCACCACTGGTAGAGAGTTCGGTTTCAATCCCGGTCACATTACGAATGGCATTTTTGGCGGCATTGACCAGTTCACCTACCGGTGTAAGGAAAGGCAAGCCTGATAATGTCCATTCAATGTCATAGTCGACATGATGACGGTCAAGGATCTCTAAAGTACGAGCTTTTAATTGTTCAGCAGTCACTTCAGTCGAATAGCGGAAGTTGAATAAAAGATTCATGCTGCCAGGAACCACGTTGGTTGCACCGGTACCGGCACTGATATTTGAAATCTGGAAAGACGTTGCCGGGAAATATTCATTGCCATTGTCCCAAACCGTATCGCACAGTTCAGCCAATGCCTTAGATGCAGTATGAATTGGATTGACAGCAAGGTGAGGATAAGCCACATGACCTTGCTTACCNNTGGACGGTTCACCCACCAGGCACCAGGTCATTTTTTCATTGCGGGCTTCTAGGGTTTCAACCACTTTCACGGTACCGTTGATTGAAGGGCCTTCTTCGTCAGAGGTAATCAGAAATGCAATAGAGCCTTTATGGTTGGGATGCTTTACCACAAAACGTTCCGAAGCTACTACCATGGCCGCCAGTGCAGTTTTCATGTCGGCACTGCCACGTCCATACAGTTTGCCATCACGAATTTCTGGCACAAATGGATCTGAGTTCCATGCTTCTAAATTTCCGGTAGGTACCACATCGGTATGGCCTGCGAAACATAGTACCGGTGCTTCAGTACCTTTGCGTGCCCATAAATTATCGACGTCTTCAAAACGCATCGGTTCAATATTGAAGCCAATTTTTTCCAAACGTTCCGCCATGATATTTTGGCAGTTATGATCGATCGGTGTTACGGACGGCTGACGTAACAGTTGCAGGCTTAAATCAAGGGTAGCGGAAGAAGTCAGGCGAGTTTCATAAGTTGATAAATTGGTCAGCCCTATAATAGGCGAATATGCCCCAGATTGTGAATGATTGCCATAAAATTGACATAAAAAAACCCTATCTGGGATAGGGTTTTTGCACGCTAAAACCAAATTAGTTTTTGCGAATTTCCTCAGAAGTTTTTTCTGCGGTATTGGTTACGGCATCTCCAGCTTTGGATACATCTTTACCCACACCTTTAAAGGTATTACAGCCAGTCAAAGCAAAAGCAATAATGAGGGAAGCAGCAAGAATTTTTTTCATCATCATCTCCAAGTAATTCATTATTTTGATGTGAATTCAGGTTAATTAATGCCCGGCGTAAAAAATATGAGTTTTTGATGGTAGAAAAGTAAGCATTTGTTATAAAAATAGACAATTCTCATAAATTTAGTTCTTTCTGCCTTGAAAAAGTAGCGGAGCATTGCGGTACATGTAAAAATTATTTAAATCTTTTTGTAGATACAAACCGTTACTCCACCACTGTGCGGTATCGCTACTGACGTGTTGCTCTGGACATATCCATTCGAGTCTTTGCAAGCGGTAAAATTGGGCTGTTTGCGAAGGGATAGAGTTTCCCCAATAACCCAAACGTCGTTGTTGATTGACCCAGCTGGGCAGGGTATTGACCGTACTTTCAACAGGCAGATAAAGCTGCCCTTTCAGTACCGCAAAATGCTGTTCAATTTTATGCTCCAGTGCCTCCTCAAATTGAAATTGCTTCTGACTAAAGTGATTCAATTTACGCAACAGAGTATCGCTACGGTTTAAGCCATACCAGAAGGGTAAAGAACAATCTCGTTCTGCCAGATAGTATTTTAAAGCCACTTCCCAATGTTCAATTACTTTGGTTTCAGTATTCAATAATAAAAAATCGAGTTCCCCCAATGTTTTAGGCCCCGCTATTTTTTGAATACTATGACCGAGCAACTGATAAGGATGATAGTCTTGATCGAGCAGCCAGAACCAGACAAACATCTCAAAACGCAGCCCTAAACGCGTGCTTTTAAGTCGTTGCAAAAAACTTTCTAATTCTTGCGGATATTGATCTAGATAAAGCAGTCTGGAGTGATAATTCTGAAAATGGTTACGCCATACAACATCATTATGAAACTGAAAAGCATGCTTGAGCACCATTTCAGCTGGAATATGTGCCAAAATATTTGGACTGGCCAGGCAAAATGCCAATTGCCGAACCAGCAAATTTTTAAATTCAAGCCAAGGTTCATCAAGATCAAACTCTTGATTTACAGCAAACATGATAACCCCCGGTGCTAAATTAAAAAGTGCAGAATGACAACGGATAATATGCAAAAACACTTTATACTACCGCAATTAATTGTGTAGGGCAGTGCTATGAAAATGTTGTTTTGGCGAAGTTTGGTGATGATTTTTGTCATCCTGGGCTTTATCGGGGCAGTTTTACCGGGTATGCCAACAACAGTATTTCTGATTTTAGCGGCCTGGTCGGCATCTAAAGGCTGGCCGCAAATGGATGCCTGGCTGCTAAACCATCCTAAATATGGTGCAACATTAAGATCGTGGCGTGAAAATGGTACCGTACCACGCAAGGCGAAATGGTTTGCCAGTATCATGATGCTGATCAGTGGAATGATCATGTTATTTACCAATGCACCGCTTTGGGTGAAGATCTTCACCGACCTGACCATGCTGACTGTGGCGATCTGGTTATGGTTACGCCCTGAACCTTCAGCTGAACCGATCAAAGAGGTTGAGTAATTTTGTTATGGCATATTCTTTAGAACAGGCAGATATCTGGATTGATTTGGCCGAGCAAAGCTTGACCTTGCCGAAGCATAAAAAGTTTTATGTTATCTCTACAGGTAAGAACGGGATCGGCGAGCAGGAAAATTCCGGCAAGACGCCTCGCGGCTGGCATAAAGTAGCGCTTAAATTCGGACATGCTGTCCCCCTAAATGCAGTGTTTA
>DKLL01000181.1:7010-11627 GCA_002455755.1 Acinetobacter sp. UBA6641 | reverse complement strand
CATCCAGAGTACGGCAGCCAAAGTAAGCACTGCCCAGTTCCCAGACGATATCTCCACCATTTTCCAGGTGATAAGGACTGATACTGCCTTCACCGGTATCATGGTAAAAATTGCCCATTTTCGCCCCCAGATTCAATGCCCGAATCGCATTGGCACTCAGGCTGCCAAAACTCAGGGCAGAGATATTCATAATGGAGGCGCTATAGGGCTGCTTGCATTGATGATTGCCGATTTGAATACGGAAGCTTTCAGGGTTGGCAGGTTTGCAAGGCGTAATGGAATGGGTGATAAACCGGTAATCTTGCTGGTAGACATCAATCAGTGAACCAAAAGGTTTATCGGCATTTTTATTCTTGGCACGTTGATAAACCAGACTGCGCTGCATCCGTGAAAATGGCAGGGCATCCTGATCGTCTTCAATAAAATATTGACGGATTTCCGGACGAAACTCTTCAAAAATAAAGCGGAAATGTCCAATGATGGGATAATTTTTCAGGATTGAATGCTGGTTTTGCAAGATATCATATACGCCCACAAGGGTCAGGATTCCTGAGATCAGCCATAGCGAGTTCAGAAAGGTATCTGAAAGAAAATAATGAATAGACTGAGGCTCATAGATAATCCGAAACCAGCTAATGGTTAAGGTAATAAAAATACAGCTAAACCAGACCGAGTATCGTGAGAAAAAAGTATTTAAAAGTCGATGTCTGACGGCTTGGGCTGGAACTGGCATTTTCATGTTTTCCATTAAACGGTTCATGACATGAATTTGCCTATTTTATATACACTGTACAAGTTCTGATTTGTAAAACCGCTAAGAGTAAGTAAAAGTAAATAAGGATAAATCTTAGCTGTTAAGGTTGAGTGCAGGCATTCTTGAATTGAATAAAAGTTGGACTGAACACTACGGATGAGTGATATATAAATACAGGGAAATAGAAATTCAGAATAAGTGCTTAATAAATAATCAGCTTAAGAATGNNAAATGCTTAATCAATAATCAGCTTAACACTGCTGATCTTATTATTTCTCAAAACTGCGATTGTGGATTACATTGATTTTAACTTAGCCACAGAGGTGATTTATATGACCATGAAATCCATTCGATATAATAGCGGAGAACTGGCGTGCTAAAGCACGATATATTTTTTTCCATATGTAAATTTAATTGCCATCAAGCTTTATATGGAGTTAATACAATACAGCTTGATGTATCTGAAACCTGCAAGACAATAATAAAATAGATCCAAGTAGAAATATTCTATAGTCCCAAAGATTGGGACTTTTTTATGCTCTAGGCAAATGATTTTATTCATCAGCAATTTCACGAACCGCATTAAAGACTTCAATTGGCTCAATATGCTGAATCTTGTTGCCGAATCCTCTTAACCACCAGACCAGTTGTGAAGTAAAAGGTACGGTTGCGTTAATTTGGGCTAAACCGTTATCCAGTTTTTCAATAGTCTGGTCTTTACTGAGCTGGCTTTCATCAAAATAATGAGCATCATCTTCAGTCATAGTCAGTTTTAAAGCAATATTTTCAGTGGCCTTGGCATAATCGACTCTAAAGCCTAAGGCACCGGATTCAATATAGGCATCAATATCAAAGTTCACCGGGTGCATGGCGCGAGAATTTAACACTACAGCAGATTTAAAACGATGCAGGGCAAAAGTCTGAATGTCGGTTTTGTCATGACGGGTACAGATTAAATAAATAATTGCACCTTTTTGTACCAAGGCCAACGGATTTAAAATATAGGTTTTTTCTTCTCCTGAACGGCTACGGCCCTGATAAACACATTCCAGCTGTTTGTCTTGCAGTAAGCCTTCATAAATGGACTGTTGCGCCAGTTTATCCACGACAGGGGGAATCAGTGGTTGAGTTGCTGGAACAATGCGTACGCGGTTAATCCATTGCCGTACATTGTTCTGGGTCGACAGGCTACGACGTGCCAGATCAAACCAGGGATTCATCTCTTCAATCAGGCTAGGAGGTAACAGGTGTTTTAGATGTTCTTCCACCATCATAAAGGTGACTGCTTGCGAGCTGGTCATATGCGGCAAGCTTTGAAGCGGTGCATCGGAACGCCAACGCCAGCCTTGAGGAACGGTTTTACTGCTTTCAATCGGAAAACGTAACGAAATCTGATTTAAATCACGTTGAATGGTACGCAAGCTGATATCAATACCTTCACGTTGCAAAATTTCCTGCAATTCACGTGTACCCATCCATTTCCCGGTAGAAAGACGAGATAAAATTTGCCACTGACGATACAGGCTATTCGAAGTTTCTTTTTCTTGTGAAGACATAACTAAAATTAAAGATCGAGTAGTTTGTTTATATATCCATTAAATAAGGAACACAATAAAAAAAACTGAATTTTTTCGCAAGTATTGTTGCCTGATACGCCACATATTTTGTTTCATGTTCATACAAAAATACTTATGAATAAACACAACAACCATAGAACAATGAGCAGTAGAGAGATTGGCATGTTTGTTGCTAGCTTCTACTTACAATAGATTAAAATTTTGAGGTTTGTATGCTTAAAGAGAATCAAGATACAAATTCGATTGCTTCATTAGAAAGTTTTACGAACAGTAATATAGGGACCAATAGCAACGCGCTTACAGTAACTCAAGTAAAGCCAGAAAATAAGGTAAATGCATTATTTCAACAATTTAAATCGCATTTTTTTAATGAGTTAGTTGATGACCGAAACATGTCGGGGGAAACCAGCCAAAAGATCGAACAGTGGTTGTCACAGCATACTCTGGAAGAACTAAAGCAGCTTAATCAGGCGGCTAAAGAACATTTTTTATATGAGGGCATTACTTTTACGGTGTATGGTGAATCAGAGGGAATTGAACGAACCATTCCCTATGATTTGATTCCGCGTGTGATTGAAAAAAAGCAATGGAATAAGGTCTCACTTGGCTGTGCCCAAAGAGTGCGCGCACTGAATTTATTTTTACATGATATTTATCATCAACAGGACATTTTAAAAGCCAATATAGTGCCCGAGTTACAGGTGCTGGCCCATGAAGCTTATCAGCCGCATATGTATGCACATGACCTAAAAGGAAAAATTTACAGTCAAATCAGCGGTATCGATATTATTCGTGACCGTCATGGTGAATTTTATGTGCTGGAGGACAATTTAAGAACACCGTCCGGTGTGTCTTATATGTTAGAAAGCCGAAAGATCAGCCAAAAATTGATGCCACAACTTTTCCAGCAAAATAATGTGCTGGCTATTGAACAATATCCTCAATTACTCAAAGAAATCCTGGCTGAAAATGCTTATGTAGACAATCCTTTTATTGTGGTTCTGACGCCAGGACGCTACAACAGCGCATATTATGAACATTCCTTTCTGGCAAGGGAAATGGATGTGCCTTTAGTGACATCACGTGATCTTTTTGTAGAAAACGACAAGGTTTATGTCAAAACGATTCGTGGCAGGCAGCAGGTTGATGTAGTTTATCGAAGAGTCGATGACGAATATCTTGATCCTTTATGCTTTAAACCGGAGAGCACATTAGGAGTTGCAGGCCTAATGTCGGCCTATTTAAACCACAATGTCGTGATTGCCAATGCACCGGGTACTGGCGTGGCAGACGATAAATCGATTTATCCTTATGTTGATAAAATGTTTCATTTTTATCTGGGGTAGCAGGCCATTCTAAAAAATGTGCCAACTTACTTATGCCGGGAAAGTGAAGATCTGGAGTATGTTTTATCCAATCTGGAACAACTGGTGGTGAAAGAAGCTCAAGGCTCGGGCGGTTATGGCATGTTAATTGGTCCGCATGCCTCGGCCAGCCAGATTGAATCTTTTAGAGACAAAATTATTGCGACACCGCATTTGTATATTGCACAGCCGACACTCGATTTATCGGTTTGTCCGACTTTGAATGATTTTGGGGTGGCAGAGCGACACATCGATTTACGACCTTTTGTTCTCAGTTCACCCTACCGGACAGAAATCGTACCGGGTGGCTTAACCCGGGTAGCGATGCAGGCAGGGTCACTTGTGGTGAATTCTTCACAAGGTGGTGGCGTTAAAGATACCTGGGTTATTGATAACCTGCATTCATAAACATCGAACCATGGGAAGGAAATTATGATTTTATTAAACAGTAATGCTCAGCATATTTTTTGGTTGGGTCGATATTTAACCCGGATTCAATATGCATGTGGTCAGTTTCCGTTTCTGGAGAATGAAGAAGCGTTGCAATATGCCCATGCTTTTTGCCTGCCCGCCTTTGATGCAAGTTCACTTAATTCATTATTACTGGATGCTGAACAGCCTTCATCTTTTCATCAACAATTCCAGTATGCCAAAGATAACATTCAGGACTTGCGTGGGGTACTGTCAGCAAAAGCCTACGCAGAATTGAATCAGCTGATTAAAAATGCCAATGCAAATGCGACTTATATTTGTGATGTAGCAGCAGATTGCCGCGATGTTATAGAAGCTGAATCAGAAGATGTGTTTCTGTTTTTTAGTTTGGGGCAAAATATCGAGCAGCTGGACCGGCAAATTCGCTTGAAACAAGACCACAGCATGACTTTGGAAAATATTGATAAAATTATTAATTTGTTGGCCCAGA
>DKLL01000181.1:0-6999 GCA_002455755.1 Acinetobacter sp. UBA6641 | reverse complement strand
ACAGGCTAGAACGTGCATGGCAAAAACTTAAATTAAACCCGGATAGTATGAATTTTTATCACTTTAGTGACCATATTCAAAACCTGTTTGAGGTAGATATATGAAGTTGATGATCAATCACCAAACCCATTATCAATATAGTGATCAGGCCTGCAACAGTATTCAGTACATTAAAATGACGCCCGGCAGCAATACCCATCAGCAGGTACATTGCTGGGATGTGAGCGTGCCGGGACAAAAAGAAATAAAAAACGATGCCTTTAAGAATATCTGGATTACCAGTTCACAGCGACAGCCCTATCAACAAATGACCATCATGGCGCAAGGTATTGTCGAAATTAACCCGGATACGCAATTCGGGATANNGCTTCTCATCTGGCCAGTCACGCTTGGGCAGAGGTTTTTTTTGAAAATACGTGGTATTGTTTTGATACCAGCAACCAGTTATTTACCCCGAATGCACATATTTATGTCGCTATTGGGCGGGATTACTGGGATGTTGCGCCAGTGCGAGGCATACGGGAGCGCGGTGGAACTGAATCCATGAACTCTATCGTTCAAGTGCTCGCTTGCTGAAAATTTAAAGTCATAAGGAGTTTCTCATGACTTACTGTTGTGCGCTACGGTTAAAAGACGGTCTGGTTTTTGTAAGTGATACCCGCACCAATGCCGGGGTGGATCACATATCGGTATTTCGCAAGCTCTATATATTTGGTATAGAAGGTGAACGATTTCTCACGATTCAGACATCGGGGAATCTAGCCACAACCCAAGCGGTAATTGGTCATTTAAACAACCATCTGGAACTTAAACAGGAACCGAACTTATATAGTGTGAATACTATGTTCGAAATGGCGGAACTGGTGGGCCATACCCTGAAAAAAGTGATTGCCGATGTGGTTGAAGATGCTCACACACATGAACAAAGTAATTTTTACTGTAGCATTTTGCTGGGCGGGCAAATTCAAGGCGCAGAAATGCAGCTATATAATATTTATCCGCAAGGTAATTTTATTTGTGCAACAGAAGATACGCCTTATTTTCAGATTGGCGAAAGTAAATATGGCAAGCCGATACTTGACCGCGCCTTAATTTATGAAATGCCTTTAGATGAAGCTGTACGTTGTTGTTTAATTTCTTTTGATTCCACCTTACGTTCTAATGTTTCTGTGGGTATGCCACTCGACACGGTAGTGTACAAAAAAGATTCTTTACATATTCCGAATGGCAAACGGATTTATGAAGAAGATCCATATTTCTGGAAACTCAGTAAACAGTGGTCAGATACTTTGCGCCGTGGCTTGCAGGAATTACCTATCCCGACTGATGATTATCTTGACTAAAACCCAAACAGCATTGCAATAAAAAAACCCAAGCACAAACTTGGGTTTTTTATTGGTGACAGAATATTATTTTCTTAAAGGGCGCGCACTTAAGCGACATAGCAGTTCATAACCAATGGTGCCATTTGCTTCAGCAACATCATCGACCAGACGGTTTTTACCCCACAGTTCGACTTCAGTCCCCAATGGTGCATCCATACCGGTTACATCAATGGCAATCATGTCCATCGCAACGCGGCCAATAACACGGGTTGCTTGACCGCGAATTGCGACATAGTTCTGTTTAGGGAAAGCACGCGGGTAGCCATCACCATAACCAATGGAAACAATGGCCAGGTCCATTTCCTGGTCAGAGGTAAAGGTTGAACCATAACCGACATGTTCACCCGCCTGAATATGGTTGAGCGCAATAATTTCCGCACTAAAGGTCATGACCGGTTTCAGGTCCAAATCATGCACTGATCGATCTGCAAAGGGTGATGCACCATACAGCATGATTCCTGGACGAACGAAATCAAAATGTAATTCAGGCCATCTATAAATGGCAGCCGAATTACAGCAAGAACCCAGCACAGGTGCACAAGCCTCTTTGACTTGCAGGAACTGATTTTTTTGTTGTTCGTTTAAAGGATGATCGGCATCCGCATTGGCAAAGTGCATGGCAAGTACACAAGTAAAACCTTCAGCTTTTAATGAGTTAATTACTTCAATGATTTCGGGTACTTTAAAACCAAGACGGTTCATACCGCTATTTAGCTTGACCCAAACTTTTAATTTTTTACCAATGTAAGCAGCTTTGTGTCTACGTAACCAGTCTACTTGTTGCTGATGATGGACAACACATTCAATATTGTTCTCTACCGCAACCCGCATTTCATCTTCAGAAAAAATGCCTTCAATCAGGGTAATCGGTTGCTGATAACCAAGCTCACGAATTTCTAAAGCTTCTTCCAGGCAGGCGACACCAAAGGCATCCGTTTCTCCTAAGGCTGCTAAACAGTCTTTGACTCCATGTCCATAAGCATTGGCCTTAACCATACTGACAATTTGAGCAGTTAGTGCAAGTTGTTTGACACGGTTTAAATTATATTGAAGGGCTTCTCTATCAATATAAACTGTTGCTTGGCGCACCCTAGTTACTCCTTGGGGTTACAATGAAACATTACAGCAATTTGTTATCGCAAATCGCTTATAAGCTACGTAAGAATATTATAGATATGCTTATTTTCTCAGACTTGAAAATGAGGAACTTAAGCAAAATGGAGAGTGATATTGTAGTCCTCTGACTGAAAATAAACACTAAGTTAAAGTGTATTTTTCACCAAATTTTAAACAGAAAAAATTTATGCAATATTGAGTAGTAATGAATGAAAGGAATAGAAAAAATAAGACATAAAAAACGAGGTCAGCACCTCGTTTTTTATGTCTTATTCTTCATCATCGTATTGGGCATAGAACTCAGGTGATAGATTGCTGAAGCGCGTGTACTGACCTTCGAAAGCCAGACGCACGGTACCGATTGGCCCGTTACGCTGCTTGCCGATAATAATCTCGGCAGTACCGGCTTCTTTTGATTCCTTGTTATAAACCTCATCACGGTAAATAAACATGATCAAATCGGCATCCTGCTCGATCGCACCGGATTCACGCAAGTCGGACATCACCGGACGTTTATTGGGACGGTTTTCCAGTGAGCGGTTCAGCTGGGAAAGTGCAATGACAGGGCAGTTCATCTCTTTAGCCAAGGCTTTTAAACTGCGGGAAATTTCCGAAATCTCGCCGACACGGTTATCACCCATACCGGGTACTTTCATGAGCTGAAGGTAATCGACCATGATGCAGCCAATTTTTCCGCCATGCTGTTTGGCAATACGACGGGCACGGGCACGTAATTCTGTCGGAGGCAGGGCAGAAGAATCATCAATATACAGATGTTTTTCCTGTAGCTGTAAAATGGTACCGGTGACTTTAGACCATTCATCGCCATCCAGTTTACCGGCACGCAGATGACCCTGATGCACTTTACCGTAAGCTGAAATCAAACGCATGGCGATGGAATCTGCGGGCATCTCCATAGAGAAAACTAGGGCAGGCAGGTCACAGTTGAACAGCACACTCTCTACCAGGTTCATGGCGAAGGTGGTTTTACCCATAGAAGGACGTGCAGCGACAATAATCAAGTCACCGGCCTGCATGCCTGAGGTTTTGTTATCCAGTTCCACGAAGCCTGAAGTTAAACCGGTAATGTTGCCTTCCATTTGGGAAAGTTCATTCAACTTGTCAAAAACGTCGGCGACTACGGCATTAATCGGTTTCGGGCCTTGGGCCTTGGCATTGTTGTTATGCTGTTCAGCAATGGAAAAGATATTGGTTTCAGCTAAATCCAGAATTTCACTGACCGTTCGACCTTTGGTGTCATAGGCATTCTGTAAAATTTCAGAGCTGACTTTAATCATGCTGCGTAAAGTGGAAAACTCTTTAATTTTATTGCCATAAGTTTCCAGATTATAAAAACTCGATGGCGAATCTGCCATGAGTTGCATTAAATATTCCTCGCCGCCGACGGCTTCGAGCAGATTCTGTTTGATCAGCCAGTCATTAACTAAAACCGCATCATAAGGCGAGTTTTCCTGGGCTAATTTTTCAATGGCACGGAAAATATATTTATGCCGGGTTGCATAGAAATCATTTTCATTTAATACATCACCGACTTGCTCAAAAGATTCGGCCACCGTCATCAGCGCGGCAAGAACGGCTTGTTCAATTGCCAAGTTATGCGGAGGGGTACGAAACTCTTTGAGTTGGCCTGACTCATTTGCTTTATTATCTGATTTAGCTGAGTTAAGCATAGCGCTGGCATTCGCCTGTGACATATAAAACCCTAATTTTAAATGCAATAAATGAGTAATTTGAAAAAAATGCCGAAGAATAAAAAAAGGTATTATCTTCGTATAAGCAGATGATACGCGCTCTTAAAAAAAATGCGAATCGAAAATTTCATTTATCTAAGTGTTTAAAAACAGTCAAAATAAATGAAATGAACAAGCTCTAAATAGGTTGATTCAACTATTTTGACTGTTTTTAGAGATAAAAAAAGAGCATGCAAAAGCATGCTCTTTTTCTTGCAGAAAATTACTCAGATACGATAGTAACGAGAACTTCAGCAACAACATCATGNNAGTTTACCTTCGTCACCAGCTTTAGCAGTGATTACGATGTTAACTTCGTTCAATTGGTCAGCACGTGCTTGAGCAGCAGCTAAAACGTCAGCTTCAGCTTTCTCAAGTTCAGCACGACGAGCTTCAAAAGCAGCAGTGTTAGCTTCTGTAGCTGCAACTGCTTTACCTTGAGGGATAAGGAAGTTACGGCCGTAACCAGCTTTAACTGATACTTTATCGCCTAATTTACCAAGGTTTTTAATGCGTTGTAATAAGATAATATCCACAGCTCAACCTCACTTATGATTGTCAGTGTAAGGGATCAACGCTAAGTAGCGAGCTTGTTTGATAGCAAGCGCCAATTGACGTTGGTAACGAGCTTTAGTACCTGTAATACGGCTAGGAACAATCTTGCCGTTTTCAGTGATGTACTGTTTCAAAGTATCGATATCTTTGTAGTCGATGTACGTAACGTTCTCAGCTGTAAAGCGGCAGAACTTGCGACGACGGTAAAAACGTGCCATGTAATGTTCTCCTTATGCTTCAGCAGAGTCTTGAGNNTTCACGACGAATAATAACATTACGAAGGATTGCATCGTTATAACGGAACAATTCTTCTAATTCATTAAGCGTAGTTTGACCACATTCAACGTTCATTAAAATGTAGTGAGCTTTGTGAATTTTGTTAATTGGGTAAGCCAATTGACGACGGCCCCAATCTTCTAAACGGTGAATTTGACCTTCAGCTTCTTTGATGTGAGTTAGGTAACGTTCTACCATACCCACAACTTGATCGCTTTGGTCTGGATGTACCAAAAGTACGATTTCGTAGTGACGCATTGTCAGCTCCTTACGGTTTATACAGCCTCTGCAAATACAAACAGAGGCAAGGAGTCACAACCAAAGTTGTGTCGCATAAATTGCGAAGCGTGAATTTTAGAGCCTTTGCTGGTTAAATACAAGGTTTAGGTAGGGGAAAAGGCAAAAATACTGAAAATAGCGTTGTACTAAATTTTTTTATAGATACGGAGTAAAAGAAATTTGCTGACTAAAAGTTTGTTAATGGGAATAAGGAGGGTAAGAAGTAAATGATGATAAAAAACAGAAGGGTACTATGACATATCTAATTAAAAGATAGAGCAGGACTCTATCTTTTAAAAAAATACCATGGGTAATTGAGGGGTAGTCGAAGTGAAACTAAACAAGAGACTGATGACCGTGATTAATTTGACAGAGAACATAAAATATTGCTTTGCCCATAACTGATCGTTTTCAGCTTTAAAACCTTGAATACTCAAATACACCCAGTACAGACAGAAAAGATTCAGTACCACCACATACATCCAATTTGCATAACCATAAACAAATAATCCATTCATGGTAATACAGAATAATACAACGTAGATGAGTGACTCGACCTTGGTACGATGAATTGAACGTGCTACAGGTAAAATTGGAATCCCTGCATTTTTGTAATCTTCAAAGCGGTAAACTGCAATTCCCCAAGAGTGAGGCATTTGCCAAAGTGCATACCCGATAAAAATAAGTAAAGCACCCATGTCAAACTGATTTGCAACAGCAGTATAGCCAATGACCGGCGGAGCCGCACCAGAAATACTACCGACAATGGTTTGGTGAATGGTTGTCCGTTTTGTCCATAAGCTGTAAAAACCAACATATACCACAAAACCAATCACAGCGAATAAAAAAGCGTACTCATTGACCCAGAACCACAAAATGCTAAAACCAATCAATCCCAAAACTAAGGCATAAATCAAAGCAACAGGAATGGAAATTGATTTTTTCACCATCGCACGATTTTGCGTACGTTGCATTTTTTGGTCGATGTCCTGGTCAATGACGTTATTGACCACACAACCTGATGCGACAACCAGCGTGGTACCAAGAAGGGTAATGAGAAGAAGAAGGAAATCTACAGAACCTTGGGCAGCTACAAAGTAGCCACCCAAAGTGGTAACGAAGTTACCAAAGAGAATTCCTGGTTTAGTCAGGAATAAATACTTTTTCAGCATGACAACCAGTTTAGATCATCATGTTGTAGTGAAGGTAGTTCATGATCCATACAGAACCAACCAGAAGGATGGCAATGGTCAGAATCGTATAAACGAATGCAATAACGTTCCAGCGTTGCTCTGAAGAAGAGTTCATGTGCAGGAAATAAATTAACTGTACAAGAATCTGAGCAACTGCAGTAATCGCAATTACGGTAATCAGGATACCGCGGCCAAAACCACCAGCCATCACCATTCCGAAAGGAATGATGGTCAGGATGATAGATAGGATAAAGCCAACAGTATATTGCTTAACGTTACCGTGTGCTGCACCAGCTGAATTGTGATCGTGACTCATTAGAGAACTCCCATCAAGTAAACTACGCTGAATACACAGATCCAAACGATGTCAAGGAAGTGCCAGAACAAGCTTAAGCATGCAAGACGACGAGTGTTTGGAAGTGTCAAACCATATTTCTTGATTTG
>DKLL01000214.1:6034-7224 GCA_002455755.1 Acinetobacter sp. UBA6641 | reverse complement strand
ATTTACATGAGTATTTAGTCGGAACATTTCATTAACACCCGTGTAAAAACTGCGACCGTCAAGATTCAAATCAATTTCAATACCAGATTCAAGCAAGACTTTCTTGCCTACTTCAACCCACTTAAACCCGTCACGGGTATTTTGCATTTTTTTAAAAGGAATCAGCGATACTACAATTTCACTACCATTTACAGATTTTGCAACCAAATTTTCAGTTTTATTCAACATTTACACCAATTTTTTAATACAGAAAGAAAAACCACCATTGGCTTCTCAAAAATAACAATCTTAACTTCGGATCACTGAAATGAGAGGAGATTACTCGTATAGCAATTTTGAACGAGAACATTTTCATGTAAGTTTTATTGTTAAATGAATTATACCAGAAATATTGATTTAAGTCTTATTTATATATCAGCATTATGAATTACAATTGTATTTAAATATTTCAAACTAATAACACAGAACTCCTCCTACATGTTGAGAGCTGCAGGAGGTGACTGATAGATCCGTAAGTAATCTGCAATCAAACGCGTTGCCCAAGATTCAGGATGTTTTAAACCCTCATAAAAAATGCAATGACTACCCTTTTTAGTGGTTACAACCACAATATTCGGCATTTTCTGAATTGCCTCCTTGTATGGCTCCAGATTGCGAATATGACAGACAGGATCATCTTCCGCATTTAAAATCATCAATGGAATTTTTACATTTTCAAATACATGAATCGGATTGGTGGCCTGATTATAGTCTTCAAAACTGCTATAGCCCGCCAGTTCAAAATAATGATACTGAAACTCCTGTAAATTCTTGGTCGCCAGTACTTTGGGCAATGAGGCTGTTTGTTGCCATGCTTCGCTATAAGGAAGAATAAAGGCTTCAAATAGCTTTTTGGTCATTACTTTACTATAGAAAGGATGCACATTTTGAAAACCCAGTTCAGTGTCATAACCTGGACATAATGCAAATGCGGCCTTGAACGGTGTTTGCTCGCCTTGTTCTCCTAAATAGCGCACCAATAATCCTGTACCCGCAGATGAGCCAACTGCATATAAGGGTGAATCTGGAAACTTGCTTTCAATATATTGAATCTGTTCACGCAAATCTTCTGTCGAACCGAACATGCAAATTTTTGGAACAGGCAGCGGTAAATTAGCATGGCCACGGCGCAGACATAAAGCTACACGCCA
>DKLL01000214.1:5396-6027 GCA_002455755.1 Acinetobacter sp. UBA6641 | reverse complement strand
TGATCGACAATTTCTTGCACCAGCTGACTGATTTTATTGACCACAAACTTCATATTCGGTTTACCTCAAAAATGATGTAACACAAAATACTTAGTACATGTCATTCCATTAACAGTTCATATCTTTACTATACTCTTTATGCTTTAGGCATAAAAGCAGCCATACGCTGCCCCATTTGTGCCGCCAATGCTTCCAGACCACTCTTCGGACGCAGCATCACTTCAAAATCAATAATTTGTCCTTGTTCATTAAACTGAATCATATCGATGCCTTTAAGTTTTTTTTCACCTACATGCGCAGAAAACTCCAGCACCACATTTAAGCCATCTTCCGTATAGAATTCACGGTGATAAGTAAAGTTTTCAAAAATCTGAATCACATTGGTCAAAATAAAAAATACCACCTGTTTGCCCGGATAAGGGTTGTATGCTACTGGTGAACGAAACACCACATCTTCAGCCAGTAATTCATTCAGAATAGACATGTCACCTGTTTGCAGCATTTCATGCCAACGTTGTATAGCTGCTTGAGTCGTTGTTAAAGCCATTTTTATTTCCTTTATTTAATTCTATTTTTGAATTCTATTTATTCCCTCTCCCCAGCCCTCTCCCTTGGGGAGAGGGAGTATTTG
>DKLL01000214.1:0-5282 GCA_002455755.1 Acinetobacter sp. UBA6641 | reverse complement strand
GCCCTGATCATCAATTTTTTCATAGCTTGCACCAGCCACCATTTTCACATTACGGTGCTTTAAACCGGTACGGTGAATCCAGCCTGTGGTTTTACCCAGACCTGCACCCACTGAACTGGCCTTACGCTGCAATAAATAAATTTCACGATTTGATTGCTCTACTTGTGCGTTCTTCAATCCACCGACATTTTCATAACGGGTGTCAATGCCCCATTCATTATAGAATTTTTCCGGATTCAGGCTGGCACTGTCGCCTTCGTGAGTTAAATATTCAGCCGTATCGAAACCAATACCGCCTGCACCAATAATTGCAACGCGCTGGCCCACTGGCTTACGTTCTTTCAATACTTCGAGATAGCTCAACACTTTGGGATGATCAATCCCTTCAATCTGCAATTGACGCGGTGTCACACCGGTAGCGACCACGATGTCATCAAAGTTTGACTGGCTCAGTTCTTCATAAGTGGCTTGATGGTTTAAACGTAATCGGATATTAGGCAGCAGCTCAATTCTACGTTTGAAATAACGTAAGGTTTCATAGAATTCCTCTTTACCCGGAATGGTTTTCGCAATATTGAACTGTCCTCCAATCTGGTTGGCTGCTTCAAAAATAGTGACCTGATGTCCACGTTCAGCAGCATAGGTTGCAAAGCTCAAGCCTGCTGGTCCTGCACCAATCACTGCAATATTTTTAGTCTGAGTTGTTTCTTTAAAGATCAGCTCTGTTTCATAACAGGCACGCGGATTGACCAGACAAGTGGCTATTTTCATCGAGAAAATATGATCCAGACAGGCCTGATTACAACCGATACAGGTATTGATTTCATCACTACGGCCTTGTTCTGCCTTTTGCACAAAGAATGCATCGGCAAGCATTGGACGTGCCATCGAAATCATATCGGCATGACCCGAAGCCAGTACATGCTCAGCCATTTCCGGAGTATTGATACGGTTTGAGGTAATCAATGGAATTTTGACCAGACCTTTCAGTTTTTCAGTCACCCAGGTAAATGCAGCACGTGGTACTTTAGTGGCAATGGTCGGAATACGCGCTTCATGCCAGCCAATCCCGGTATTGATAATGGTGGCACCGGCTTCTTCAATTTCTTTCGCCAGTTGCACCACTTCTTCAAAAGTCGAACCGCCTTCGACTAAATCCAGCATCGATAAACGATAGATGATGATAAAGTTTTCACCCACTTCTTCACGGGTACGTTTGACAATTTCAATCGGGAAACGAATCCGGTTTTCGTAACTACCACCCCATTCATCATCACGATGATTGGTACGGGCTGCACCAAACTCATTAATCAGATAGCCTTCCGAACCCATGATTTCTACACCATCGTATCCTGCATACTGTGCCAGTTTTGCACAGTGAGCAAAGTCAGCAATGGTTTGATTCACTTCCGCACTAGTTAAAGCATGAGGTTTGGTCGGGTTAATCGGTGCCTGAATTGCAGACGGCGCAACCAGATCAGCCTGATAGGAATAACGCCCGGTATGTAAAATCTGCATGGCAATTTTCCCGCCGGCTGCATGTACTGCCTGGGTAATCACCTTATGTTTTTCGGCTTCTTCACGGCTGTCTAATTTCGCGCCACCGGCAAAGGTCAGACCTGCATCATTCGGTGCAATCCCGCCTGTCACAATCAGCCCTACACCACCTTGTGCACGTTCTGCATAAAATGCCGCCATACGCTCATAACCACGTGGCGCTTCTTCCAGACCCACGTGCATAGAGCCCATCAAGACACGATTTTTTAACGTGGTAAAACCTAAATCTAAAGGGGCTAACAGATGAGGATAATTAGACATATGATCTCCTTGGCGTGCTGTCTCAGCGAGCTATTCCGGTGTTTAATGCAACTTGTTGCACAATTTATATTCCAGATTTGAATTTTATGCAACATGTTGCATAATGTTCTGGTAAATTTTTACTGACTGAGCCGTTTATGTCTTTAGCCCATGTTTTATTGACCAGCCTGATTGAAAAACCCAGTACCGGGATTGATTTGGCACGGCGCTTTGACCGCTCTATGGGCTTTTTCTGGAATGCAACACATCAGCAGATTTACCGTGAACTCAGTGCTATGCAGCAAAAAAACTGGATATCTACGCTTGAAGATCATGATGCCAATACCCGTAAAAAGACCTATCAGGTGGAAGCATTAGGACGTGCCGAACTGGCAGACTGGATGGTCAAGCAAAGTCCACCTGCCCAATTGCGCGATGACCTAATGGTCCGCCTGCGCGCCGAAGCTCAACTCGGTGGCAATACCGTGCTGCCTGAACTGGAAAGACATCTGATCTTACATCAAGAAAATTTAAAAATTTACCAAACGATTTTTGCCAAAGATTTTGCCCATGGGTATGATCAGGACCGGACCCTGTTTATTCATAAAATGATTCTACAACTGGGGATTGACCTGGAAATGGGCTGGATTAAATGGCTAGAGACCATGATTCCGCAATTAAAAGCATTTGACCAACAATAATAGCGTTCTTTATTGAGCATCTTTCATTTCTCCATACAGGAGAATATAAAGAAAATGTTTACAGTAATAAAAAGTCTAATAAGTAAGGAAACAACCATGCCGCATTACCGCATGCCTGATGGCGAAAAACTGTTTGTTCGTGAATTTGGACAAGGACGACCTGTACTGGTCCTGTCAGGTTTGGGTATGCTCAGCTGGCAATGGCTGCCGTTTCTTTATCGGCATGCTAAAACGCATCGCTTTATCATTCCAGACTGGCGTGGTTTTGGCGGTTCGCAAGATTGTGCCATTCCGGAAATGGATGCCATTTCCAGTCACTGGCGTGATATTAACAGCTTAATTGACCAACTCCAGTTAAATGAGATTCCAGTAATTGCCTATTCCATGGGTGCAACCACGGCGATGCATGGCATGCAATATGGAAACTTTGCCGAGCATATCTCAGCCTATTTGCATATTGACCAGACCCCTAAAATTCCGGTAGATGACAGCTGGGCTTATGGCCTGTTTGGTGAATCTCATCCTGTTTTTATTTCTATCCTGACTGAACTGTCGCAGTTACTGGCTCAACATCAACATATCCGATATATAAAAGACCTGGATAGCCAAACCCGTGAACAGATTGCCAAGCTCTGGCTACAGTTTATTGGCCTGCAAAATAGCAATAAATACAGTTTCAAAGGCTTTGAATGGGTATTGAATCAATCGCGATTGCAAAGTTTAGTACTGCCCTCCAAGCGGGTCGACTATATGACCTGGTATATCAACAATTATCTGTACCATCAGGAAGATTACCGCGAAGCCCTGCAAAAACTGCAATGTCCGGTAACTTTCTTCAGCGGGACACAATCCAAGCTTTATTCAGTACAAGGACAAACCCTGATTGCGCAGAGTATTCCTCATGCCAAACACGTCCATTTTGAAAAATCTGGACATACGCCTTTGCTGACTGAACCTGTAAAATTTGCTCGAGAAATGAGTGCATTTTTGAAAGCCAATGCGACTCATAAACATTAGATGGATGAATAAAATCAGGAGCCAAAATGAAAAAACTCGTGGTCTTTTCAGGTGCCGGTATGAGTGCCGAAAGTGGCATCAATACTTTTCGTGACAGTGATGGCTTGTGGGAACAGTACCGAATTGAAGATGTTGCCACCCCTGAAGCCTGGAAACGTGATCCGGAACTGGTACAGCGTTTCTACAATGAACGGCGTAAAAATATTCTGTCCGCTAGGCCTAATGCAGCACATCGACTCATTGCTGAGCTTGAAGATGCGTTTGATGTGCATGTGATTACCCAGAATATTGATGACCTGCATGAACGTGCCGGCAGCAGCAAAGTCATTCATCTGCATGGCAATATTCGTCTGGCTAAAAGTTCAGGCCCAAACGCTCAGTACAGCACGGAATTCTATGCGGTCGAAGGCACGGAGCTAGACCTGAAGAAACACTTCTCCAAGGATGGCTATCCTTTACGTCCACATGTGGTCTGGTTTGGCGAGGCGGTGCCCGCTTATGCCGATGCACAAGAGTGCGTGCAGGATGCGGATATCTTTATTGTGATTGGGACCAGCTCTACAGGTTTATCCAGTCTCAGGTTTAATCCATGAGATTTCAGATACTTGCACAGCCTACTATATAGATCCAAAAGCAGATCGGCAGCACTTACCCCGACAATTCCAGAAAATTGCCATGACGGCTACTCAAGGCCTGCAATATCTAAAAGAAAAATTGCTACAGCATTCATAAAGTCTACATTAAATATCACAAAGCAGGCATTAGCATATTGACATGATGCAACAATAAAATTTTAATCAGATCATTGTTGCATATATGGAATTCTTAAATGCTGTCCGATCTTGATGATTTTTATTGTTTTGCTCTAGTCGTAGAACATGGCGGATTTAGCGCAGCAGAACGGGCCACCGATATCCCGAAATCAAAATTAAGTCGTCGTGTTTATAATCTGGAAGAACATCTAGGCGTACGACTGATTCAGCGTAGTTCCCGTCATTTTGCCGTAACTGATATTGGCATGAATATTTATCGCCATGCTCAGGTCATGATGAATGCGGCACAAGCAGCCCATGATCTGGTGGATCATCTGAGTATTCAACCACGTGGTGTAATCAGGGTCAGTTTGCCAGTTTCAATTGCGCAAAATGAAATTGCCAAGATTCTGCCAAAATTTCTGAAAACATATCCTGAAATCAAAGTGCAGCTGATTGTAAGCAATCGCCGGGTCGATATTATTAATGAAGGAATTGACGTGGCATTACGGGTACGCTCCAATCTGGATGATGATCCGAATCTAGTTTTACGCAAATTTGAAAATATAGAACAGCACCTATTCGCCAGCCAGGCCTATCTGAATGAATTTGGCGACTTAAAACAGCCGGAAGACTTAAGCCATCATCATATTCTGAGCATGGCGGATGAGCATTTAGACCAATATATTGTCGTGCATGACAATAAAAACCAGCAGAAAAAAATCAAGGTCAATCCTATGGTGATGGGATCTGATTTAATGATGCTGGCTCAACTGGCACGACAAAATTGCGGGATTGTGTTGTTGCCCGATAGCATTGTTGAAGATTATGTGCAAAGTGGCGAACTGGTGCGTGTACTGCCGGACTGGAAAGCACCTCATGGTATTTTCCACGCAGTCTATCCTTCACGCCGCGGCTTGTTACCCGCCGTACGTGTATTTATTGATTATTTGGTAGATCAGCTCAGTAAACATTAGACTTCTTTCATAAATCATTTTAAAAACTAAAAATTGTT
>DKLL01000012.1 GCA_002455755.1 Acinetobacter sp. UBA6641 | reverse complement strand
TTGCTTGAATGTACCGGAATAATGATAGTGATAATTTTCATCACCATACCAGGCTACTTTGCGTGCAGTTTTATAGCGTTTTCCATACAACAGCACTTCATCATGTTGCCAGGCCAGATGAGTTAAACAATACTGTAAATATTGCTCACTCTGATGAGACGTTAAAATCAGGCCATAGTCTTGCACAATACCGTCACAGGGCAACAGATTGGTTCGGGCTTGCGGCTCAAATAGTTCAAAGTTCATGGACAAAAAAATAAATATAAAATTCACTTTATTTTAGCGGATGATCTCTGTTCACAATTGAAAACATTGTATGCGCTTGTGACACGGGCTGATCAGGCTTAGACTCAAATCAAGCTTGAAAATAAAAAAATTGCATATGAATTTATGGCACTTATTTCAAAAACTTCGGCCCTTTGTTCGTCCTTACCGTTTATTGGTTGTTGCCACTCTGATATTAACCCTGATCGGTTCCTTCACCGCTCAGGTCAACGCGCTGACTTTACAATATGCAGTGGATAGCATTAACCGGCTGATTGAATCCGGTTTGGGGCTGTCACAAGGATGGCATATTCTGATTACAATCTCTGCCATTTTACTGGGTAAAGAAGTAGTCAATGCCTTTGTACAATTCGGACAAAAATTTTATGGTGAAAAGCTNNCTGGCTTTTTTTAATGAAGACAATAATCAGGCCGGTAAATTACAAACCCGTATCGACCGCGGCATTGGTTCACTTACCCGGCTGGTACAAATCTTCTTTATTGATATTTTACCGTTATTTACCAGTGCCATTGTGGCATTAGGGCTGATGTTTTATGCCAATTTTTATGTCGGTCTGGTGGCACTCAGTATTGTGCCGATTTACTTCTGGCTGACCTATAAACAGGCACAAAAACTGGGAGGATGGCGGCGTAATTTACGCGATGGGCGCGAGAAAAAAAGCCAGGGAATCTTAAGTATTATCAACTCGATTACCGTCATTAAATCGTTTAACCGTGAATCGGTTGAATCGGACAAACAGCTCAAGCTGCAAAAAGAACTGACCCAGAATCAAATGCAGACCCGTCAAACCAGTTTTCTGTTTGATGGTTTAAAAACCTTTATTGAACAGATTGGCATCGTGCTGATCATCATCCTGACCGCTTATTTTGTGCTGGATGGGCAGATGAGTATTGGTATGATCATGTATCACGTGCTGCTATTCAATAACGTTTCTGCCCCGATTCGCTCGCTGCATCGTATTTATGATGAAGTGAATGATGCGATGATCTATTCGGAAAGCTTCTTTAGGATTCTGGAAGCGGATCATGAAATTGAGCCGAGTGGCACTCAAAAGCCGGTTATTCAGGGACAGTTTGAACTAAAAAATGTCGAATTTTATTATCCCANNTAGATCAACATGCTGATTCAGCCCAATAAAATTACCGCCTTGGTGGGATTGTCCGGTGCAGGCAAATCGACCCTGATTAGTTTACTGGATAAATTTTATCAACCGGCATCCGGACAGGTACAACTGGATGGCATTAATCTGGAAGATATTGATACCCAGTATCTACGCGATCACATTGGGCTGGTATTGCAGAAAAATCATATTTTCCAGGGTTCAATTTTTGACAATATCCGTTATGGTAAAACCGATGCCAGTCTGGAAGAAGTCATTGAGGCTGCTAAAAAAGCCTCCATTCATGAACAGATTTTGCAGCTTTCTCAGGGTTATGATGCTGATGCACTGCTGCTTTCTGGCGGTCAGCAACAACGGATTGCCATTGCCCGCATGTTCCTGAAAAATCCACCGATTATTTTTCTGGATGAACCGACTGCCAGTCTGGATGCGATTGCCTCGGAGCAGATCAAGCACAGTCTGGATCAAATCAAGCAAGGACGAACCGTGATTATTATTTCGCACAGTTTGTCGCAAATTATTGATGCCGATTATACCTATGTGATGAAAGAAGGTCGCATTGCTGAACACGGCGAACATGATGCGCTCTACCATCAGGACGGCGTGTATAAAGAAATTTTTGATGCCATGGCGAAAAGCCTGAATATTGAAAAGATTGCCAGAAGTTTTGAAGAGGATGCTGAGGAAGAAACGCATAGCTGATTATGTTACGAATATTTTATAACAGCGTGCTCTCAGGGTTTGTTTTATGATCGAAACCCGTTTGTTACTTAACTGAGTAGGAAATGAAAATCAAAGCTACATGACAAAACTATGCATTGGCATCAAAAACTGGAAAATTAGATTTTAAAATTAATCCTGCGCAGCAATATATGCTTTTCGCTAAGTTTCAAGCTTGAACCCTTATTGATGACCTGACCGTGAATTTATTGGCCATAAAAAACCCATCGTTGAGATGGGCTTTTTGAAACCATTTCAATTAACGCTGAACTTTTTGTTCAATCTCTTCGACACTGGTATGGCGTACATCCAGACCTTTGACCATATAGATGACCTGTTCGGAAATATTGCGGGCATGGTCGCCAATCCGCTCCAGGGAACGCAGTACCCACATCACATTAATGACGCGGGAAATATGCCGCGGATCTTCAATCATATACGTCATTAAGGTACGGGTCGCAGACTGGTATTCACGGTCAATGTCGGCATCGGCCAGCAAGACACGCAAGGCCTGATCGACATCTAGCCGTGCAAAGGCATCCAGGGCCTCATGAATCATCACCCGCACCTGATTGCCAATATGACGGGTTTCCATATAGCCACGCGGTGAACTGCCTTCTTCACATAAATTTTGTGCAATACGGGCAATTTTTGCAGCTTCATCGCCAATACGTTCCAGGTCAGTATTGGCCTTGGACATGGCAATGACCATGCGTAAATCAATTGCAGCAGGATGACGACGTGCCAGAATCAGGGTCAAGGCTTCATCAATCTCGGTTTCCAGACGATTGACCACATTATCCTGAAATTGCACATCTATCGCTAAAGGGGCATCGGTATCTAACAAGGCATGAATACTATTGGCTACTTGCTGTTCCACCAAGCCCCCCATAGTCATGAACTTGGTATTTACATCTTGCAAATCTTCATTAAATTGCGAAGAAATATGGTGATTTAACACCGGATTATTTGGCAAGGCACATACTCCACAACAGCGATTTTAAAATGAATGATCGTGTTCAATATTAAAGCATATCTAATATGAAGCTTTCATGACAAAAACCGCAAGATTAGCTGGCTGGCTTGAACGACTTATCAATTAACCAGGCATTCATTTCTTCAAGGTCTTTTTCAGTCAATTTACCGACCGANNTACATCAACCATGGTTTTTAAGCCTTCCCGATATTGTGCTTGAGAGGCCCTGGAAACCACTTCCGAGGAATCCATTGCGGCTTTTCGTGCCTGTAATTTGGCTTGATCGGTTTCTACCTGCATATAAGATTTTTTCACATCGGTGTTGGCTTTGCGAATTGCCGCCTCCAGTTGGGATTCGCTTTTTTTCACATTTACCGCGGCTTTTTGAATGGATTTTTGCGTTCTGCCGCCCGTGTAAACATTCCAGTTCATCTCTATGCCAATCTGATCAAACTGGCCATCACTGGACACCACATTTTGCGGGGACTGTTTGATATAACCATAGGTACCGACCGCCTCAATTTGTGGATATAAGGCGGCTTTTTCTACCCGTTTCTGGTCTTCTGCATAATGCTGCTGGATACGTGCCTGCTGAACCGAAAGATTTTGGCTCAGTGCTAAAGCTGTCCAGGCATCCAGATCAGCTGGATAAGGTTTCTGAAATTGAAAGTCATCTCTGAGTACGGCCAAATTCTCTTGATAGGGCCCGATTAACTGGGACAGTTGTTCCTGAGACAGAACCAGCTGTACATGCGTGGCAATCCGGTTGGCGCGGGCACTTTGATATTGTGCATTGGCTTCACTGACATCGCTTTTAGCCACCAGACCTTCTTTCAATTTGGCATTCATGACACTAAGCTGTTCGAACAGCGCTTGTTCTTCTTGCAGATTGGCCAGGGTTAAACTTTGCTGCCGCAATACATTAAAATAACTTTCCGAGACATTTAAAATGTGTTCCTGGCGCTGTAATTGTAAAGTGATTTCACTCAAACTGGCGGACGTTTTGACCTGCTTTAAACCTTCCCAAGCATCCCAACGGAATATCGGCTGGCGTGCACTAATGGCAATTTGTCGAGTAGTAGACGAGGAAGCCGTAAATGCATCTGAAGGCAAACCCGGAATAGTGCTGTCACTGCTCTGCTGGCTTTTACGTACAACATTTCCGGAAATAGTCACTGTTGGCAGTAAATTTCCTTTAGCAATACCTAAATTTAATTGATCTGCTTCATACTGTAAAAGATTGGCCTGCCAGTTCGGATCGCTGTTTTTGGCCCGTTGATAGGCTTCTGCCAAATCCAAAGCATGACCCCATGGGCTAAACAGCAACGCACATGCACTAATGACTATTTTAATATCCATTTTTTATCGTACATCCCGACTCGCGACCATCCATAGACACGCATATTTATAATAAAGGCTATGCAATATTAAAATGATCTTCTCAATTTTCCGTATGATTTTTATTAATTTTTACAATATGTACCCGCATTATCCATTTGTCTCCATAATTATTTTCCGATAATCACAGCGCGTAACCAAAACCCTTCATAATACTACACAGACAAAGACTTTTTCAGTTATAAAATATCCATCTCCCCTATAAATCATTGCCGCATGTACCCGATATAGAATGACTGTGCCNNTAATTCTGAACGTACCACTTTTGCCTTGGAACAGATCAATCAGGATTTAAAATTATGCTTGCCGCTGTCTACATTTGCAGAACAACAGCATTTATTAAAACTCTCCAATCAAATGTATAACAACTTTCTCCGCGTGGACAGAACGGCGCCGCAACAAGTTGCTTTCGAAGCATATGCTTTTGATTTGTCCCAGCACCCCACCATTCAACAGAATCATTTTGAACAGCTCAATTTACGTGATCAATATTTATTGAAACATAAAGGGCAGGCGTATATAGAGATGTATGATACGGGTAAAGACCGGGTCAATTATCGTCGCAGTCCTGAATATTTAGCCAGAATTTTTGCGCCTTATATGCCGCCAGCCGAACAGGTCTTTATCGAAAATTTGGCTAGCCAAAATATGCTACCGGTATTTTCAGATCAAATCCTAATTATTGAACCGCGCGAAATTGTGTCCCGAGCTTTATTTTGGGAAGATTATTTAAATCAATATCCAAAGAGCAGCTATCGCAAAGATGCTGAGTATCTTTTACAGATGTATACCCTGTTTTTATTTAAAGGCATGAGTGATTCACCTGTCTCGGATACTTATCTGGATCAATATGCCATCCAAAGTAGTTCGCTGGATGAAATTGAAAAATTAGCCCAGGTCAAAAATTCACATTTAGCCGTTCAAGCGAACAAGTTTCTGCAATTTCTGCAATTATCTGAACAGCAGCGTTTAAAGGAAATTCCAGTCCAGCTCAGCCCTAAAGAACAACAGTCGATGTCTGAAAAGCAGCTTGCACTCAAACAGTTAGATGAATATTTAGGTCTACAAAATCTAAGCCTTTCCAACCCGCGCGACTGTTTTAGTGATGCGGTTTGTCTTTAAGCCTGGGTCGCTCTCCCTGATCAATACCCCAGGCAAAAGCGATATTTTATGTGAATGTTTTTTTGTGGTTCGGCATGTTAAGATGACGCATAGCTTGACGGAGCGCGAGTAATAACTTGCTGAGATCACCTAAATTCTATATGCAGCTATGGCATTTGATGGTGAGTACCGTTGAACCTGATCAGGTTAAGACCTGCGTAGGAATCAAGCCATCAAAAAACCTAAGCCTTCAATTTGTTCATGTAGATTTTTATAATCAATTTACCTGGATGAAACAGCCACGTTTTTGGTCGTGCTTGATTCGTTGATGTCATTTCACAAGGATCACCGCAATGGACCAATTAACGAATCGCTCTGCAACAGATATTTCCGCTCAACATGAGCAAGATGCCAAAGATCTCACCCGAATTTTACCCGCTTCCAGAAAAGTCTACATTCAAGGTTCGCGGAGTGACATTCAGGTTCCCATGCGTGAAATTGCCCTGACCGAAACCCCCACCGGTCTGGGGGGCGAACACAACCCTGCCATTATGGTCTATGACACTTCAGGGGTATATACCGACCCAAACGTTGCCATTGACCTGAATAAAGGCTTGCCCAATGTGCGTGAAACATGGATTGAGGAACGTCAGGATACGGAACGATTAGCGACCCTGAGCTCTGTTTTTGGACAGGAACGCCTGAAGGATATTCGCACGGCAGACATCCGTTTCGCCCATATTCAAAAGCCGCGCCGTGCCAAAGCGGGCAAAAATGTGACCCAGATGCACTATGCACGTCAGGGTATCATTACCCCGGAAATGGAATATATCGCCATTCGTGAAAACCAGCGCCAGCAGGAAGGTGTCGATGCACGCCAGCATGCCGGTCAAAACTTCGGCGCGAAAAACCTGACTGAAATTACCCCCGAATTTGTGCGTCAGGAAGTGGCGGAAGGTCGCGCCATTATTCCGGCCAATATTAACCATCCTGAAATTGAGCCGATGATTATCGGGCGTAATTTTCTGGTGAAAATCAATGCCAATATCGGCAACTCCGCGCTCGGTTCCAGCATTGATGAAGAAGTGGCGAAAATGACCTGGGCCACCCGCTGGGGCGCAGACACCATTATGGATTTGTCGACTGGCAAGAACATTCATGAAACCCGTGAATGGATTATCCGCAACTCTCCTGTTCCAATTGGTACAGTCCCGATTTATCAGGCACTGGAAAAAGTGGACGGGGTGGCCGAAGACCTGACCTGGGAAATCTTTAAAGACACCCTGATTGAACAGGCGGAACAAGGCGTGGATTATTTCACCATTCATGCCGGCGTGCTTTTAAGATATGTGCCGCTGACTGCCAACCGCTTAACCGGAATTGTTTCACGTGGCGGTTCTATTATGGCGCAGTGGTGTCTGGCGCATCATCAGGAAAATTTCCTGTATACCCATTTCGATGAAATCTGCGAAATTATGAAAGCCTATGATGTGTCGTTCAGTCTGGGCGACGGTTTACGTCCTGGCTGTATTCAGGATGCCAATGACGAAGCACAGTTTAGCGAACTGCGCACTTTAGGCGAGCTGACCCACCGTGCCTGGGAGCATGATGTACAGGTGATGATTGAAGGTCCCGGGCATGTACCGATGCACATGATCAAGGAAAATATGGATCTGCAACTGGAAGTGTGCAAGGAAGCGCCTTTCTATACTCTGGGCCCTTTAACCACCGATATTGCTCCGGGCTATGACCATATTACTTCAGCGATTGGTGCTGCCATGATTGGCTGGTACGGTACGGCCATGCTGTGCTATGTCACACCTAAAGAGCATTTAGGCCTGCCGAACAAGAAAGATGTCAAAGATGGCATCATCACCTATAAAATTGCCGCCCATGCCGCCGATCTGGCCAAGGGACATCCGGGTTCGCAGGTGCGTGATAATGCCTTATCCAAAGCGCGTTTCGAATTCCGCTGGGAAGATCAGTTCAATTTGAGTCTGGACCCGGATACTGCACGCAGTATGCATGATGAAACCATGCCGAAAGAAGCGCACAAATCGGCACATTTCTGTTCCATGTGTGGTCCTAAATTCTGTTCCATGAAAATCACTCAAAATGTGAGAGATTATGCGAAAAATCAAAGTAACGAGGGACAGCTTCAAGAACAGGATACAGAGATTGAAGCAGGTTTGAATGCCATGAAAACCAGCTATCATGAACATGGTCAAAAATTATACCACAAGCTGTAATTCTGAAAAAAAAATCTTTTATTTTCATGAAATTCTCAGTTAGGATGAGTGTATGATTTTCATCCTGACTGAGCTATATGAATATTATTAAACAAGCGACCTATCATCGCGACCAAGTCCAAGTTCAGTCCCGTGAATATCTTTTTCGTGGCTTCATTCAGGTTGAAAAAGTGAATCTCTGTCATCGCTTATTTAACCAGAGCGAATTCACTCCAGTCATGCAGCGCGAACTGATTCACCGACCCGAAGCCGCAGGTGTCCTGATTTATGATGATGCCCAGCAAAAATTTGCCCTGATTGAGCAATTCCGTGTCGGTGCGCTGGATGATCCAGAATCCCCCTGGCAACTGGAAATTATTGCCGGTGTTCTCGATGGCAATGAATCACCAGAGAACTGCTTACGCCGTGAAAGTCTAGAGGAATCGGGCTGCGAGATTGATCAGTTACAGCATTTATTCAGCTTTTATCCTTCAGCTGGGGCCTGCTCTGAACTGTTCCACTTATATAGTGCCCAGGCACATCTTCCGCAGCAAGGCGGAATCTTTGGCATGCCGGATGAAGGAGAAAACATTCAGCTGCATATCATTGATTATGATCAGATCACGATTTTACTGAGTAATGGCCGTTTAAAGAATGCACCGGTCATAATGGCCTTGCAATGGCTGCAACAACATATTAAAACAACAAGGAATGTCTAAGGAGCCAGACATGACTTTATCCAACAATAATCAAGACCAGCAAGACTGGACCATTATTCAGATTTCAGACACACATCTCATGAATCAGGAAGATTTAGAGTTCGTGGATATGAATCCTGAGCACAGTTTTCATGCAGTCATCAAGCAAATTCAGCAGCAATATCCGAATGCCGATGCCATTATCCATACCGGTGACTTGGCTCAAGTCCCGGTCGCAGAAACCTATAGCCGTTATCTATCTTTTATGCAGAGGCAGGGAATCCCGTTTTATCAGATTCCGGGTAATCATGACAATATTGATATCTTCCCGTTCTACCAAAATAAAGACGAGGCACAGGCCATTCATTTTGGCAGATGGAGCTTTGTGCTATTAAACAGTGCAGTACAAGATAGAATCGACGGCTGGATTAAACAAGAGCAACTGCAACAACTGGAGGTACTTTTAGCAAAACTGCAACAGCAATTCGTCATCGTGGCATGTCATCACCATCCTTTTGAAATGCGATCAACATGGATCGATCAGCACAAACTGAAAAACACTCAAAATCTGACCGACATTCTGGCCAAGCACAGTAATGTCAAAGCGGTGATTTTTGGTCATGTGCATCAGGACTCTTGCAATAAATGGCAGCACATCCAGTTTTTCTCCACACCATCGACCTGTGTTCAGTTTAAACCTTTAAGCGAAGATTTCGCCCTGGATGACCAAGCACCAGGTTTTCGTGTCCTGCATCTGAGAGCCAATGGTGAACTTGAAACCCAAATTCACCGTGTTCACACAGCACGACAACAAATTAATAGTGAAATTTCAGGTTATTAACTTTTCATTTTGCTTTTTTTCTATTACTTTATGGCTTCTAAAGGAAGCATGATCGATAGAATCTAAGCATCAAAGACTATCAAAAAGCACAAAAAGTCTATATGATGACGACCCTCGCAGGAAAATCTCCTGAGGGTTGGATAAAAACACTTGCATATCACCATATTTTTTGCGTATAGATAATACGTATATGATGAGGAATGCCCTATATGGCGAATGACAACCAAAATCAAGTCTTGGACGAACAAACTGATGTTGTAGATGAAAAATCTACAAAACGCGTGCGTAAAACAAAGCCAAAAGCGTCAGAAAGTGGTTCTACTGCTAGCTTATTTGGTATTGCACCTTATCAGCCTAAAAAAAATGAAGAATACATGTCTGAAGGACAGCTTGAGCATTTCCGCCAGATTTTATTGGCGTGGAAAGCTGAACTGATGTCTGAAGTAGACCGTACTTTAAACACCATGCAAGACGAAAATACAGCTTTGCCTGATGTCAATGACCGTGCGACACAAGAAGAAGAGTTTGCCATTGAACTCCGTACACGTGACCGTGAACGTAAGTTAATTCGCAAGATTGAGCAATCTATCGAAGCGATTAAAAACGATGATTACGGTTTTTGTGAAACTTGTGGTATTGAAATTGGTCTGCGTCGTCTTGAAGCACGTCCAACTGCAACCCTTTGTATTGACTGCAAAACTCTAGCAGAAATCAAAGAGAAGCAAAATAACGGTTAATTGTGACTGTTGAGAATTCTCCAGCCGAGCACAGCTCAGCTCTTGCGCAGCGGCGAAACGATGTTTCGCTGATTCGCTACTCAGGTCGGTTTGCGCCATCGCCAACCGGCCCTTTGCATTTTGGTTCACTCATTACTGCGGTGGCCAGTTATTGCGATGCCCGTGCCCATCACGGTCAATGGGTGGTCAGGATTGAAGATACCGACATTCCGCGTATTTATCCCGGCAGTGAAGAACATATCCTGCGTTCAATTGCAGCGTTCCAGTTTGAACCCGATGCCGAAATTATTTTCCAGAAAGACCGTCTGGACATTTATGAAGATGTCATCCAGCAACTACGTTTGCAAGGCTGGGTCTATGCCTGCCAGTGCACCCGTAAAATGCTCGGCTCCAATCATATCTATGCCGGAACCTGCCGAGATTTACATTTGCCTTTTCAGCAGCAAGCCATTCGCCTGAAAGTCTCCAATCACGAAATTTGCTTCACCGACCGTTTGCAAGGTACACACTGTTCCAACCTGCAACAGGATCTGGGCGATTTTGTGCTAAAGCGCCGTGATGGCATTCTCAATTATCAGCTGGCGGTGGTGGTCGATGATTACTTACAAGGCATGACGCATGTGGTTCGTGGGGCTGACCTGCTGGACAATACCGAACGGCAAATCTGGCTAGGTTCACTGCTGGGTTATCCCCGACTTGAATATA
>DKLL01000006.1:9023-11897 GCA_002455755.1 Acinetobacter sp. UBA6641 | reverse complement strand
AAGACACTGCGGTGTCTTTTTTTATATTTTAATTTTTTAAAAGGTACGACGGATGTCTTACCGATAAACCTCAATTTATAGAAGCTCATCTTGTTACTTTGGATAAGCCCTGAGAAGTATTACTTCGTAAGGCCAAAGTCACCTTGCGAATACTTGAAACATGTTTCAAGTGTTCTCATCGCAAAACTCGTTCCATACTATCATTTGATGAATGTTTCGCAGAACCATTTTTATCAAATGAAGTCTTGCCTCGAACAATTGCGAATGGCTTTGTCACGTATCATCTATTCTGCATCAAATCAGATTTTAGACTGGCGATTTAGCCATAGCTCTTTGGCTTTTAACATTGCCTCATCATAAGAAGCGCAAGCACTCATCGTGTATAAAGCAATCCCCATGGTTTCCGTTACTGCAACTTCACCATATTCATGATGCTGTTGGCCTTCCCAAACCGCTTTAAAANNTATCTGTCAGTTTAGGGAGTTCATGTTCATACAGTTCTCCATCTTTAATGCCGCAAATTAAGGTTTTGGCATCCGGATTACGTTCAAATTCACCACCTTCACCCTTAATTACTGCACTATTTTGATAACCCAGTTTAAATGCAGTGTGTTGGTGAGAACTACGATAGGCCGGATGGAAAATCGCCTGCATGGTGGCTTTGGCATCAAATGGATTAATTAGACGCGCTAAAGTATGAATAGGGGAGCGCAAGCCCATCACATTACGCAAGGAAATCAGATCACTCAAAATAGGTGAAATCGCTTCCAAGGGCAGATAGGCAAAATTGCGTTGCTGTAACTGCTGTTCCACATCGCTGTCATTCTGGCAGATCGGATAGCCTAGGTATTCCAGGACCTGTTCAGTATAAAGGCGGTTAATGGTATGTCCAGATGCACCATGCATCACCACCTTGTAGCCATGTTGGGCTAAGGTCAGAGCTGCCAGCAAGAACCAGGGATAATGTTTGCGTTTGCCAGCATAAGATGACCAGTCCAGATCCACATCTAAAGCTTTGAAATTGAGCTGATCACGGGTGGCCTGTACAAAGCCTGCCAGTTCATCTACAGATTCCTCTTTAACACGAAGTAGCATCAGGAACGCGCCCAACTGCACATCCAGTACCTCATTTTTCAGGATCATGCTGAATGCCTGATAGGCTTCATCAAAAGTCAGCGAACGGGCACCGTTTTTTCCCTTGCCTATAATACGGACATATTGTGCGAAAGGATGTTCAGCATCTTTGTAGATATTTCTTTTGGTTTGCATAAGGAGTATTTCTTGGCCACGGAAAATGGGATGGATAATAGTTTATAAAGATAAGGTAAATATTTCAGCCTAATTTAAATAAAAGTAACTGTAGCTGTTTCGACTAATGTCTAATAAGTAGTGATGATATTTTAAACAAACTTAACAATATAGACCGCATCAACAAATAAAAATTAGGTAAAATTTAACATTAGGTAAAATTATGTAGATTTGCTTATCAGCATATGTGATCGAATAGGTGGATTTTTTATAAATCCAATTGATTCATGATGATAAGTTTATGACTTTTTGTTTTATATCCCAGTATTTGAGCTTACTCAATACTTTTTGTATGTTCTTTTGTGATGAATACGAAAGGATTAAAGAAGGCTGTGTATTCGTAAGAATAGGCAAAAACTGAATATTTCTAGTGCTGAAATATCTAAAGAAGTAATGTTATGGCTAAAAAACCAATCTATAAGTCGCTGTATTTTCAAGTGATTATTGCCATCATTTTAGGGGTGATTGTTGGGCATTTTTACCCAAGTTCATCTGTAATTGTTGACGGCGTTAAGCAAAGTGTTCCCGGCTTGGGCGAGCAATTAAAACCATTAGGTGATGCTTTCATTAAGCTCATTAAAATGATTATTGCACCCGTGATTTTCTGTACTGTGGTGAGCGGTATCGCAGGTATGGAAAGCATGAAATCTGTTGGTAAAACAGGGGGGATCGCGCTGCTTTATTTTGAGGTTGTCTCAACACTGGCATTAATTATCGGTTTGCTGGTAATCAATATTGCAAAACCGGGTGTAGGGATGAACATCGATCCAGCATCTTTAGATACTTCAGGTATCAGCAAGTATGTGGAATCCGGTGCTTCACAATCGACCGTTGATTTCTTCATGAACATCATCCCGAATACGGTGGTGGGTGCCTTTGCCGAAGGGGAAATTCTTCAGGTTCTTTTATTCGCATTGCTGTTTGGTTTCGCATTACATAAATTGGGCGATGCAGGTAAACCTGTCCTTAAATTCATCGATCAAATTTCACATGTGTTCTTTAACATCGTAAACATGATCATGAAACTTGCGCCGATTGGTGCGTTCGGTGCGATGGCATTTACGATTGGTAAATATGGTATTGGTTCACTGGCTCAGTTAGCTCAGTTGATCATCTGTTTCTATATTACCTGTTTGCTGTTCATCTTTATTGTACTGGGCGGTATTGCGCGTTTCTGCGGTTTCAGTATTTTGAAAATGATTCGCATGATTCGTGAAGAGTTATTGATTGTACTGGGTACATCATCTTCTGAATCCGTGCTGCCACGTATGTTGAAAAAACTGGAAATTGCGGGTTGTGAAAAGTCTGTGGTTGGTCTGGTGATTCCTACAGGTTATTCATTCAACCTGGATGGTACTTCAATTTACTTGACTATGGCGGCAATCTTTATTGCTCAGGCCACCAATACACAGCTTGATCTGGCTCACGAAATTACGCTTTTAGCGGTGCTGTTGATTTCTTCTAAAGGGGCTGCGGGTGTAACGGGTTCTGGCTTCATTGTTATGGCGGCAACACTGTCTGCGGTTGGTCATATTCCTGTAGCAGGTCTGGCATTGATTCTGGGCC
>DKLL01000006.1:0-9015 GCA_002455755.1 Acinetobacter sp. UBA6641 | reverse complement strand
GGTGGGTAACTCATTGGCGACTATTGTCGTTGCGAAATGGGTAGGTCAATTAGACGTAGCTCAGTTAAATGAAGCATTAAATAACCCTGAAATGGTTGACCAAAAAATGCAGGAAGAAGCGAATCAAGCTCACGCTTAAGCAATTCTGATGGTAAAAAGGAAGCTTCGGCTTCCTTTTTTATTGACCTTAAAGTCATAAAATAAGATCGTTATAGTTCATGACACAGTCTAATAAAATGAATAGGATAGCAAAGCAGAAGAAATAACAATGACGAAAGACAAGGACGCTATATGTTGGCTTATGATGCTGATTTAGAATTATTCCGTGACAACTTCAAACGCTTTATGAATGAGCATATCGCACCCCATTATGAACAGTGGGAACAAGAAGGCATTATGCCGCGTTCAGTCTGGAACTTGCTGGGTGAAAATGGTTTCCTGTGCGTGGATGTTCCTGAAGAATATGGCGGTTATGGCGTTGCAACCCATTATTCATTAATGTTAGTGGAAGAATCTGCACGTGCCGGATTTAGCGCACTATCTACCGGTATTTCCTGCCACTCTGAAATTGCGGCACCGTATATTTTGCATATTGGTACTGAAGAACAAAAGCAGTACTGGTTGCCAAAAATGGTCACAGGTGAAGTGGTGGGTGCAATTGGCATGACGGAGCCGGGCGCCGGTTCCGATTTGCAGGCAATGCGTACCAATGCCATCTTGCAGGGAGATCACTATCTACTGAATGGTTCCAAAACCTTTATTTCCAATGGTCAACATGCCGACCTGGTGGTACTGGCGGCTAAAACTGATCCACAAGCACGTGCCAAAGGCGTGTCTTTATTGCTTTTAGATACGCATCTGGACGGTTTTAAGAAAGGCACTAATCTCAACAAAATTGGTTTGCACTCACAAGATACTTCAGAACTGTTTTTCGATAATATCCAGGTGCCTAAAGAACAGCTACTGGGCCAGCCCGGACAAGGTTTTGCCTATTTAATGCAGGAATTGCCACGTGAGCGTACTGCCATTGCCGCAACGGCGCTTGGCGCCATTCGTGGTTCAATTGATGTCACTATCACTTATGTGAAAGAACGTCAAGCTTTTGGCCAGCCGATCAGCCAGTTCCAGAATACCCGTTTTGTGCTGGCGCAGGCGAAAATTGATGAGCAGGCAACCGCTGCTTTTTATAATCAAAATGTTGAACTTTATATGCAAGGTAAACTGGATGTGGAAACAGCCGCAGCCTTAAAAAGTTTTGCAACCGATATGCAGATGAAAATAGCGGATAAGCTGTTACAACTGTTTGGTGGCTATGGCTATATGACAGAATATCCAATTTCACGTTTCTTTGTGGATGCCCGTATTCAGCGAATTTACGGTGGAACCAATGAAATCATGAAAGAGATTGTGGCGCGTAGCTTATTGGGGCGTTAATTCATGAATAAGGCGTTTTAATAAAAGAGTTAAACAGAACTGCACCCTAAAAGATGAATATCAGGTCTGACTTTGCAGGGTGCTTTTTTATTGATTCAAGACCATGAGACTTTCTTGAATAAAAGCGGGTAAATCGTCAGGTGAGCGCGATGAAATATACAGATTATTATCATTGACTACACCAACATCATAATAGACTGCACCAGCATTAACCAGATCCTTGGCAACTGTTTTAAAGGTGGTCATTAAGCGACCTTTTACGACTTTGGCAGTAATCAATAACTGCGGTCCATGACAGATGCTGAAAATAGGTTTTTGTGCATGGGCAAAGTTACGCACAAAATTCACTAAGTGAGCATCGCCACGCAGTCGGTCTGGAGAATACCCTCCAGGAATGAGCAAGGCATCAAAATCATGCACAGTGACATCATCTATACTTTGGTCAATGGTGACCGCGGACTTTCGCTTATGACCATAGACAATATTACCTGCCTTGTTTTCAATATTTAAAATACTATGGCGTGCAGCGCGAAAGGCTTGCACAGGTTCTGAATATTCAACATCTTCAAAATCATGAGTCACTAAAACGGCGATTCTTTTTGACATTATTGTTGTTCCGAATTGCTTTATTCACAGACTATAAATTAAACATTAAGATTTTGTGATGGAGTTTGGTAAATTACTCTTGCATATACAGAATTGTCGTAGATAAAAATTTCTATATATTTATAAATGTCTGTAAAAACTCAAAAAATGAGACAGAAAATTTTGTTTCTACTTGTATCTGAATTCAGCCCGTGAAACTTTTTCATATGGGAGACTTTGCAAGCGCGTTTCATCTTTCCTTAAATTTCGGGATTTGAGGATGGTCAGGGTAGTTTTACAGCGTTGGTAAGGAATAAAAACTGCTTGGCATTAAGTGTTTTTAGCTATGAACTTATTTGAAAATAACGATAAATTTATTCAATGAAATGACATAAAATCCACAGCCTGACTGCTGAATTAGAAATGTACAGTTGCAGTTCAATTTTGATCAAATTGGCAAAAGGTCATCAATTTAAAAATTCACTGCAAAAACAGCGTGAATAAAATTGCTGATTAAATCAACTGTATGTTTTTAAGACTGAATCAATCAAAGTCTTATTGCGTAACATTTGAAAGCTAACTATTGTTATACTGTTTGCATAACGTTTTTGAAGGGCAACATAACAATGATCAACGACGATCAAAACACGACGACTTCTCTTGACCTTGCTCAAATCCGTGAGGATATTGATTCTGTAGATCAACAGATTCAACAGCTTATAAACCGACGTGCAAAATTAGCTGAAGCAGTGGCGAAAGCAAAATTTGCGGCTGAAGAGAATCCATTGTTTTACCGTCCTGAACGTGAAGCACAAGTTTTGCGCAATGTTATGCAGCGTAATGAAGGACCATTGTCAGATGTCACCATGGCGCGTTTGTTCCGTGAAATCATGTCTGCGTGTCTGGCATTGGAAGCGCCACAAAGTATTGCTTTCCTGGGTCCTGTCGGTACCTATACCCATTCAGCCGTATTGAAACATTTCGGACAGGATGCCATTGTGCGTCCGCTTCCAACCATTGATGAAGTGTTCCGTGAAGTCGAAGCGGGTAGTGCGCATTATGGTTTAGTCCCTGTTGAAAATTCGTCTGAAGGTGTGGTGAACCATACTTTGGACTGTTTCAAATCTTCCCACTTAAACGTGATTGGTGAAGTTGAACTGCGTATTCATCACCAGTTCCTGATTTCATCGAATACCCGTAAAGACAGCATTAAACAGATTTATGCGCATCAGCAGACTTTGGCACAATGCCGTGGCTGGTTAGATGCACATTATCCAGGTGTGGAACGGGTGGCTTTAAGTTCAAATGCCGAAGCCGCACGCCGTATTCGCAATGAATGGCATTCAGCTGCAATTGCGTCCGAAGTGGCTGCCAATATTTATGATCTGGAAATCCTGCACAGCAATATTGAAGACAATCCGGAAAATACCACACGCTTCCTGGTGATTGGCCGTGAAAAAGTGCCGTCAAGTGGTAATGACAAAACATCTTTACTGATTTCAGCACATGACCGTGCCGGTGCCTTGTTGGAAATTCTGGCACCTTTTGCCAAACACAACATTAGTTTAACCAGTATTGAAACCCGTCCTGCATTGCCTGAAAAATGGGCCTATGTGTTCTTTATTGACCTGGAAGGCCATGTCGATCAGGACAATGTCAAAGCGGCNNCCCTTTTATCACTTGAAATAGCTGGAAGAGTAACATGTCGTTTGTCCCTGCCAATGAAGGCATCTCAAAGTTAAAGCCTTATCAACCAGGTAAACCTATTAGTGAACTTGAGCGTGAGTTAGGGATTACTGATATTGTCAAATTGGCCTCGAATGAAAACCCGTTGGGTTGTTCTGATAAAGTCAAACAGGCTGTGGCAGCTGAACTGTCTGAAATTGGCCGCTATCCGGACGGTGGCGGTTTTATTTTAAAAGACCAGATTCAGGCACAATTCGGTGTAACTGCCGACCGCATTACATTGGGGAATGGTTCAAACGACTTGCTGGAAATGTTTGCCCGTGCATTCGTTTCAGAGAAAGACTCGGTGATCTACAGCCAGCATGCTTTTGCCGTATATGCCTTGGTCACTCAGGCGATTAATGCAGAAGCCATTGAAGTGCCGGCCAAAGGCTTCGCACATGACCTGGATGCCATGGCAGCAGCAATTCAAGACAATACCAAACTGATCTTTATTGCCAATCCGAATAATCCAACCGGAACCTGGTTTGAAGAAGCTGAATTTGAAGCCTTCATGCAAAAAGTTCCGGCAAATGTCATCGTTGTTCTGGATGAGGCTTATGTGGAGTATTTCCCGGAAAACTTCAACAGCCTGAAATTCCTTGATCAATATCCAAACCTTATTGTCAGCCGTACCTTGTCTAAATGTTATGGTTTGGCAGCACTTCGCGTGGGCTTTGCCTTGGCATCCGCAGAAGTGACCGATTACTTGAACCGTATTCGTCAGCCTTTTAACGTCAATCATCTGGCAATGGTTGCTGCGGTCGCGGCCTTGAAAGATGAAGACTTTATCGAGCAATCGCGTATTGTCAATAAAGCCGGCATGAAGCAGCTGGAACAGGGCTTTGAGGCACTGGGCTTAAACTATGTGCCTTCACGCGCTAACTTTATTCTGGTCGATGTACAGGCTGATCCTGCGCAAACGTTCAATGCCTTGTTAAAAGAAGGCGTGATTGTACGTCCGGTCGGTATTGCCAATCATCTGCGGGTATCGATTGGTAATGAAGCGGAAAATGCAAAGTTCCTGACAGCACTTGCCAAAGTACTTGATTTAGCAAACAGTGCTGTAGAGGAAAAAGCCTAAGCCATGTCTCAGCCACTGTTTGAAAAAGTTGCCTTTATTGGACTTGGGCTGATTGGCTCAAGTCTGGCTCGTGTCATCATTGCTGAAAAACTGGCAAAGCAAATTGTTGCTTCAACGCGTTCGCAAAAAACCCTAGACGATGCCAAAGCACTTGGCTTAATTCAGGAAGGCTATAGCGATCCTGTCGATGCGGTGCAAGGTGCAGATCTGGTGGTGTTGGCGTTACCGGTACGGGCGACGCAAAAAGTTTTGCAAACCATCAAACCTTATCTGTCAGAGAATACCATTATTACCGATGTGGGCAGTACCAAGGGTAATGTGGTCGATGCAGCCAAAGCGGTATATGGTGAAAACCTGCCTGCTGGCTTTGTGCCGGGTCATCCGATTGCAGGTGCAGAACATACTGGTGTACATGCAGGTAAGGTTGATTTATTTGTCAACCATAAAGTGATTTTGACCCCGCTACCTACCAGTAGCGACTGGGCGGTGGATAAACTGGTTCAGCTGTGGCAAGCGGCAAAAGCGGAAGTGATTTGCATGGATGTGGAAAAGCACGATGAAGTGCTGGCGCATACCAGTCATCTTCCGCATCTCATGGCATTTAATCTGGTGGAACAGCTGGCCAACCGGGAAGATAATCTCGACATTTTCCGTTATGCTGCTGGTGGATTTCGTGATTTTTCGCGCATTGCCGCCAGCGATCCGCAAATGTGGCATGATATCTTTTTTGCCAATAAAAAAGCTATCTTAAATGCAGTAGATGGATTTGAACAACAACTGGCGCAAATCCGAAAGCTGATCGAAAATGAAGATTCCCAAGCGTTGATGGGCTTGCTTGGGCATGCTCAGGCAGCACGACAGCATTTTAATCATATGCTGGCCAAAAAACCTTTCATGGAGAACAATAAAGTGACGACACAGCAATTTACGATTTTACCGGGTAATAAGACATTTAAAGGTAAATTTACCGTGCCAGGGGATAAATCTGTGTCACACCGTTCCATTATGTTTGGTGCGATTGCAGAAGGCACAACCCATGTCACCGGTTTTCTGGAAGGAGAAGATGCCTTGGCAACGCTTCAAGCATTCCGTGATATGGGCGTAAGCATTGAAGGGCCTAAAAATGGTGAAGTGACCATCCATGGTGTCGGTATGCATGGCTTGAAAGCACCTGCAAGTGCCTTATACATGGGCAACTCTGGGACTTCCATGCGTCTGCTTTCCGGTATGCTCTGTGCTCAGAAGTTTGATTCAGTCATGACCGGTGATGCGTCATTGTCTAAACGTCCAATGGAGCGGATTGCCAAACCATTACGTGAAATGGGTGCGCAAATTCAAACCACCGGTGAACGTGGTACGCCACCGGTGTCTATTACCGGCAATCAGGTACTAAAAGGTATTCATTACGACTTGCCGATGGCATCAGCTCAGGTGAAATCAGGGATTTTACTGGCAGGTCTTTGGGCAGAAGGTGAAACTGTGGTCACTGAACCAGAACCAACCCGTGATCACTCTGAGCGTATGCTTCGTGCATTCGGTTACGAGGTAAAAACTGAGGGCAACCGTATTTCACTGCAAGGTGGCGGCAAGCTGGTGGGTACTGAAATTCAGGTTCCATCTGATATTTCATCTGCGGCGTTCTTTATGGTCGGTGCCGCTATTACTGAAGGTTCTGATGTCACTCTGGAAGCGGTAGGAATTAACCCGACGCGTACTGGCGTGATTGAAATTCTGAAACAGATGGGCGCAGATTTAACCGTTGAAAATGAACGTATTGCCGGCGGTGAACCGATTGCAGACATTCGTATTCGTGGCTCACGCACCTTAAAAGGCATTCATATGCCAGAAGATCAAGTACCATTGGCTATTGATGAATTCCCGGCATTGTTTATAGCTGCTGCATGTGCAGAAGGTCAAACCATTTTGACCGGTGCGGCTGAACTACGTGTGAAAGAATCTGACCGTATTCAGGTTATGGCAGATGGCTTGAAAACCATGGGTATTGACTGTACACCAACCGAAGATGGCATCATCATTGAAGGTAAGGGCAAATCGGGTGACTGGTCAGCTATCTTTAATGGCGGTGAAATTGAATCACATCATGACCACCGCATTGCCATGAGTTTTAGTATGGCGGGCTTGCGTACTTCAGGTGAAATCAAGATTCTCGGTACAGAAACGGTAGCTACCAGTTTCCCGACTTTCACTGAGTTGACCAATCAGGCAGGTCTAACGATCCAGGTCAGTGAATAATTGGTCTAATTTTGTGTATTTGTTAGACAATAGCCAGGCTTTTGCTTGGCTGTTTTGCTTTTATTGCTTATTCTAAAACCATACAACAAGAAAGCCTTTGGATGCACAGATGAGAAAACTACAATTTACGTCAAACTGTGAAAAACATGATCATGATTTATCATCTAATGATTGTCATGTAACACAGGAATATGTTGCGGACCTTTTGTCTAAAGAGTTGGGTCAATATGGTTTTCAGACCCTGTCGCAGAGCGGTGATCAGGTTGCTGTAAGTGTAGACAATCAATCCTTGCCTTTATCTGTGACTTGTCAGAGTCATGATGCTGAAGGGCATTTAGTTTGCGAGATCACTTCATACCCAGATGAAGATCAGGATTGGCTGGAACGAATTACCGAACAAAGCTTATTAAACCAATTGGCTCAAGCAGTAGAAAATACCTTAAAACAGGATGATGCTTTTAGTGGTTTTAAATGGAAAGGTTGATTTGATCTAAATTTCAGTTTACAACTTAAATCTGGCAGATATGGCTCATGTAGAATATCTGCCGTTTTTTTATTTGAGATAAGCAGTATAAAATAACTAACNNCTTTAGAAGAACTGATTGTTAATATTATATTTTTATTGGCATTTTATTCCACACGAAGCCAGGTTTGGCTGCGTCCAACGGCAGAAACCCCTATATAGCCACGGAGAAATAATTTTTTACCGGAAGCATTCAGTTTGCCTTTAAGTTTGTAAATTTTCCCTGAGACAGGATCGATAATTTTTCCATCTGTATAGTTAACTTGATCGACGGACTTTAAGTTACTAATGACTTGCATGCCAATAATAGGCTGGTTGGTATAAGGTGCAGGGCAGTTGGTACAGAATTCTTTTGGTTTATAACCCGGGCGAGGAGTGGCTTTGAGTGCTTTACCTGCGTATGTGCCATCGGCTTGCTGCTCAATTTTAACCAAGCCTTTGGCTTCACCTGTTTTATCATCCATATAGCGCCAAATGCCTTCAATATTTTGTGCCATGGCTGAAGAACAGAACCATGTAAGTGCAATAATCCCAAAAATTGTTTTCATCATATTCCTTTAAACAGCAATAAAATTTGCAGAAAAACAGTAACCGTATTCGGCTAAAAGATTGATTATATTGTTTATAGATTATCTTATAAATTGCAATAAAGCTTAAATGTTAAGCTATTTGGTTTTTTTATCTTGTTGAAATAAAAGCAGTAATGATTTTTTTAAGAAATTTGTGATGTATTTATGCAATCGGGAGAAAAATTAGGAGGATTTGGCTTTTAAACAGCAAAAAAGACCCAGAATATTTTTGAGTCTTTTCAATAAGAAAATATCCACAGGTGCCAAAACTGATTTGTCATACAATCAATGGCACTGCTGTACGATAAATAAAGATACGGTTAGGACACCAGAAAACGGGAAATAGCTATACGTAATTGCTTTAAATATCCAGTAAAAAAGTGATTCGCACCTGGTAAAACAGTAATTAAATGGCGTTGTGGTTTGGCCCATTGAATGAGATCAGATAACAGGGTTACATCATCTGCTTCACCATGAATAAATAAAATATCACCCTTGATATGTGGGGTTACATAGTGGCGAACACCTGCAACTGTTGTGGTCGGTAAACCGCATAAAATGGTCTGCACAGGTTGCAGTTCAACAGGAAGCAAAGCATAGCATTTGGTCATGACATTGGCGCCAAAACTAAAGCCGCCTGCATAAAATGGCAGGTTGGGATGTCGGCTCCGTGCGTATTCAATCACCTTCAAGGTATCTTTGGTTTCACCATCGCCTTCGTCATGTACTCCGGCACTTTGACCAGAACCGCGAAAGCTTGGTCGATAGACAACACAACCGCGTTCTAAAAACATTTGTGCTAAAAGTGCAGGGACTTTGTGATGTGGTGTGCCACCTTGTAG
>DKLL01000257.1:1817-3118 GCA_002455755.1 Acinetobacter sp. UBA6641 | reverse complement strand
GAATTTTTAGATGCCATGGATCCAGAAGATATGGCACGGGTCATTGGTGAGCAGGTCGGTTTTGAACTTGAACACCTGATTGATGAAATGATGATTGACCGTAATGCGGTGCTTTGGGAAAACTTGCCTTATTCCATTAAACGCCGTATCTATTCTCAAGCACATAAACAGCTGCCGGGTATTTTAAGAGAATTAGTGACTGAGCTGACCATGAACGTCGAGTCACTTGTGGATATGCGTGAAATGGTGGTTCGCCAGATGGAAGGTGATCGGCGTTTAATGGTCAATATGTTTCTTAAGGTAGGCCAAAAAGAAATCAACTTTATTTGGCATATTAGTGCTTTAATCGGGATGTTCTTTGGTATATTCCAGATGATTGTCTGGTTTGTGGTGCCTTGGCACTGGACAGTTCCTTTTTGGGCAGCGGTTTGGGGTTTTCTGACCAACTGGATTGCGATCTGGATGGTATTCAATCCACTTGAACCGCACTATATACGCTATCCACAGTTTTTTGCACGTACTGACAGTCGCAAGTTTCCATGGCTGAAACCGGTGATTCCGCGTATTGGCACCTATAATATTCAGGGTGCGTTTATGAAACGCCAAGATGAAGTCTCCGATGTTTTTGCGCGAGTGGTCACAGAAGACCTAATTACGTTAAAATCCATCATGACTGAGATGATGTATGGCGGGAAGAAAGACAAAACTCGTCGTATCGTCAAACGCCATATCAATGAAATTATGGAAACCCCGATTGTCCGGACCTCTTTGCAGTTGTCTTTAGGTCCAAAAGAGTATGCAAAACTCAAGACGGACTTGATCGATCGCTCGATTGAAATTACGATGGTACCTGTATGCGACCCGGCCTTTAATGCGAGCCGTGCACAGAAAATCTATCAAATGTTTAGAGACCGTATTCGCGAGTTGACGCCAAGAGAGTTTCAGAATTTATTGCGTCCTGCCTTTCAGGAAGATGAGTGGATTCTGATTGTCTTGGGTGGCGTAACCGGATTTATAGCGGGTACAATACATTTGTTTGTGGCTTTCTTATAATTAGATGCTGGACTACATGACGAATAGCTAGATTTGTCATGCGAACGCATTACATATATTGTTAAATGAGGATGTTTTTTTATGCGCATTATATTACTCGGACCACCTGGAGCAGGTAAAGGTACACAAGCTCAGTTGATCTGTAAGCGCTACAATGTCCCACAAATTTCAACCGGTGATATGCTCCGTGCTGCAATTCGTGAAGGTACTGAATTAGGTCTTAAAGCTAAAAGCGTGATGGAAAGCGG
>DKLL01000257.1:0-1739 GCA_002455755.1 Acinetobacter sp. UBA6641 | reverse complement strand
AATCCGCCTAAAGTGGAAGGTAAAGATGATGAAACGGGTGAAGACCTGGTTCAGCGTCCTGATGATCAGGAAGAAACCATTCGTAAACGTTTAGGTTCATACCACACTGAAACCGAGCAACTGGTAGGTTTCTATCAAGGCCGTGCAGCATCAGGTGAAAATGCACCAACTTATGACAAGTTGAATGGTCTGCGTCCAATTGAAGAAGTCCAAACTGATTTGTTTGCCATTCTGGACCAATCAAAATAATCGCCGCCTGAGTGCAGTGAATGTTTTGACATTAAAAGAGCCCTAAGTCATATTGGGGCTCTTTTTATTATGCTCTCAAAAAGGACGCTGCTGTGAAGTTTGCTGTATTAGGGTTAATGATCGTATTTCTGGCAGTATTGTTTGCTTTGTTCTATGTCAGTTTCAAGATGCTTAAAAAAGTACGTCAACAGGAACGTGCAGAAAATGCAGCTAAAATACCGCAGCGTCAATTGCATCCGAAGTTACAGGCGCAACGCGATCAACAAAGACGAGAACAACAAAAAAGCGAGCAGGAAAAAGCTGAACAAGAAAAAAATAAATAAACGGCTGATCAGTTCAACCTGCCTGAACCTAAATTTCAGCTTCAAGGTTTTTGACTGCAATGCGACGTGCTGCGCCGAATTCGAAACGATCTGGCCAGTTGCAGACATCCGCTACCACACATTCATGACATTTGGGCTTACGTGCAATACAGGTATAACGACCGTGTAGGATCAGCCAATGATGGGCATCAACTATAAATTCCTTGGGAATGACTTTGACCAGCCGATGCTCAACTTCAAGCACATTTTTGCCAATAGCCAGACCGGTGCGATTACCTACCCGAAAGATATGCGTATCAACTGCCATGGTCGGATGGTCAAAAGCGGTATTCAGCACCACATTTGCAGTTTTACGTCCCACACCGGGTAATGCTTCCAGATCGGCACGATTGCTGGGCACCACACTATTATGCTTCTCAATCAGCATCTTGCAGGCTTTAATCACGTTCTCGGCTTTGGCGTTATATAAGCCGATGGTTTTGATGTATTCTTTTAAACCCTCAACGCCTAACGCATAAATGGCTTCTGGAGTATTGGCTACCGGAAACAGCTTGTCGGTGGCTTTATTCACGCTGACATCAGTGGCTTGAGCTGAAAGGGTAACCGCCACTAAAAGCTCAAAAGGATTGGAATAATTCAGTTCAGTTTTGGGGTTTGGACGCTGTTCACGCAGACGTTCAAAAAAAATCTGAATCTGCTTTCGGGTCATGTTTTTAACCGCCATCATGAGGCTCCCAAAGCCATTAGCTGCTGTTGCAAATCATCCAGCAGGGCACGTTTTTGCAGGTNNCAGGTCTTCCCGAACACTGAGCTGTTTCTCTAATTTTTTGATTTGGGTACGGATTTTTGCCAGCTGAATAGTGGTCGCTGCATCGTGGCTCACGACAGGTTTAGCTGTCTTTTCTACCACCTGAATCTCGGGAACCAGATCGCTTTGCGCTGAAAATCGGGCAAATAAGGCTGTATCAATATTGGCACGAACCACAGGCCCCTTACGATTGATACGCCGTTTTTCTTCACGCTGCATATGGGCATAATAGCGACTGCGCAGGTCAGTCTGTTCAGCAATACGTGCCTCTTCTGAAGGAACGACGTGGTTGTCTTCCACCAGGTCAATGCAGTCGACCGGGCAGGGCGGAATACAGAGTTCGCAACCGGTACACAGGT
>DKLL01000084.1 GCA_002455755.1 Acinetobacter sp. UBA6641 | reverse complement strand
GAAAAGGGCTTATTCATGATGAATAAGCCGTTTTCTTGCTGAAATCAGCTTCAGCGAAAAAGCTGAAGTCTTTTCAATGACTTTATTTTGCTAGCGTTTTGCCACGTGCTGCATGCAGTTTTTTATAGCTATCAATCAGACGTAAATGACGATCTAAACCTTCAAGTTGCATGCTAGTTTCAGTTAGGCCGTAAAAACGGATACTTCCATCCATCGAGCCGATCACCGCATCCATACGCTCATCACCAAACATACGGCGGAAATTGGCTTCGTAGTCATCCAGATCCATGTCATCGTCAAGTTCTACTTCCAACACTACATTCATGCACTGATAGAACAAGCCACGCTCAACTGTGTTGGTATTGTATTGCAGGAAAGTTTCCACCAATTCTTTGGCTTCTTCAAACTCTTGCAACGCAATATAAATCAATAGTTTTAGCTCTAAAATGGTGAGCTGGCCCCAAACCGTATTGTCGTCAAATTCGATACCGATTAAAGTACTAATCTCGGTGTAATCATCTACTTCAACTTCTTCCAGACGTTCAACCAGAGCGACCAGCTGGTCTTCATCCAGACGGTGCAGGTTCAAAATATCTTCACGGAATAATAGTGCCTTGTTAGTATTGTCCCAGATTAAATCTTCAACCAGATAAATTTCCGAATAACCAGGGACCAAAATACGGCAAGCGGTTGCACCTAAATGCTCGTATATGGCCATGTATACTTCCTTGCCCATATCTTCCAGAATGCCGAAGAGGGTCGCAGCTTCCTCGGCATTACTGTTTTGACCTTCATTGGTGAAGTCCCACTCCACAAACGGGTAGTCAGACTTGGCACTAAAGAAACGCCATGACACGACACCGCTAGAGTCAATAAAGTGCTCGACAAAGTTATTCGGTTCAGTAACGGCATTAGTGCTGAATGTCGGTTTAGGCAGATCATTCAGGCCTTCAAAACTACGGCCTTGCAGCAATTCAGTGAGGCTGCGCTCCAGGGCCACTTCCAGTTTTGGATGTGCGCCGAAAGAAGCAAATACACCGCCCGTACGTGGGTTCATCAAGGTCACGCACATTACCGGATACTGGCCACCTAAAGAAGCATCCTTAACCAGCACCGGGAAGCCCTGTTCTTCCAGACCTTTAATACCGGCCACAATGCCCGGATATTTTGCCAGTACATGTTCAGGCACATCTGGCAGTGCAATTTCACCTTCCAGAATTTCACGCTTAACGGCGCGCTCAAAAATTTCAGATAAACACTGGACCTGGGCTTCAGCCAAGGTATTCCCTGCACTCATACCATTAGAGAGATATAAGTTTTCAATCAGATTGGATGGAAAATAAACCGTTTCACCATCAGAATGACGCACAAATGGCAATGAGCAGATACCGCGCTCAGTATTGCCTGAGTTGGTATCATATAAATGTGTACCGAGCAGTTCATCTTCAGGGTTATAAATTTCCAGGGTGTATTCATCCAGAATTCCTTGCGGCAATTCACCATTTGGACCTGGCTGAAACCATTTTTCATCCGGGTAATGCACAAATTCAGCATTGGCAATATCTTGCCCCCAGAACTGGTCGTTATAAAAGAAGTTACAGTTCAAACGCTCAATAAATTCACCTAAAGCTGAAGCCAGAGCGCTTTCTTTGGTCGCACCTTTACCGTTGGTAAAACACATCGGAGACTGGGCATCGCGAATATGTAAAGACCATACATTCGGCACAATGTTGCGCCATGATGCAATTTCAATCTTCATGCCCAAGTTCGCCATAATGCCGGACATATTGGCGATGGTTTCTTCTAGGGGCAGATCTTTACCTGGAATATAGGTACTGCTTTCTGAAGTCAAGCTCGGCATCAGCAAGGCTTGTGCATCGGCATCAATACTTTCCACTTCCTCGATCACAAATTCCGGACCGGTTTGGATCACTTTTTTTACCGTACAGCGATCAATGGAACGTAAAATACCTTGGCGGTCTTTTTCAGAAATATCGGCTGGCAGTTCAACCTGAATTTTAAAAATTTGCTTATAACGGTTTTCCGGGTCCACAATATTGTTCTGGGACAAGCGAATGTTATCGGTTGAAATATCACGTGCCGCACAGTACACCTTTACAAAGTAAGCTGCACATAAGGCTGATGAGGCGAGAAAATAGTCAAATGGACCTGGCGCTGAACCGTCGCCTTTATAGCGAATGGGTTGATCAGCGATTACCGTGAAATCATCGAACTTGGCTTCTTGTCGAAGGTTGTCAAGATAATTGACCTTAATTTCCATGCGGGCACCTAACTGTTCTTATGTGTCAGTGCAACACATAAAAATCAAAAAATAAAATATAAGCCGAATTCCAGATTAGAAATTGACTTAAAAAATAGTGTGACTAGTGTCATTCGTATACCCTAGCAAACGACTGACCCTAGAAAGGATGGACGGTATTATAGAGGGATTTTACCTGATTGATAACTTTTGTCTGTGCTTCTCGCCTATTTGTAAGAAATACCTAAAATAGGACAACTTAGATAAGACCCTATTCAGTTAAAAGTTTCCAAACCCTTTAGCAAATAGTTAAATCTTACTTCACCTACATTACAAAAAATGATTGGGAACTGAATTGTGAATTGTGAATTGTGAATTGTGAATTGTGAAACAAAGTAAATTTCCAGCAAATTATGTAGAAAAATAAAATAAAAATTACACTAAATTAAAGTGTTCAAAACATAAGCTAATAGAAATTTCCACAATACATGCCAAATATTTAAATAAGCTTGTAGCTACAAACTGCAAACCTGCATTTTGTACCTGTTGAAGTCTGGAATCGAATTCCAGCTTCAATTGTTTCTACAAAAAAGGTTTACTCAAATCAGTTGAGGTCAAATGATGATAAAAACAACGCTAAGCATACTCGGACTGTCTCTTGTTTCCACCCTGGCTCTGGCTGCTGATCCATTACATGGCACCAAATGGAAAACCATTGACGATGTAACCAAAAAACCATTATCTGTCGTTCAATTTACTGAAACATCAAATGGTGTACTTTCAGCAAAAATTGTAGATGTACTGGAAGATAGTGAAAGTCAAAAATGCAGCAAATGTAAGGGTAAATTCTACAATAAACCTTTACAAGGAATCCAAATCGTCACTGGATTGAAAAAAACCGGAACCCGCAGTTACGATGGTGGCAAAATTACTGACCCTAAAAATGGTAAAACCTATAGTTTTAATGCCAAACTATCTGAAGATGGTAAAACTTTAAGTGGTCGGGGTTATATTGGAGTTTCTGCACTTGGCCGCAGCCAGACCTGGATACGTACCAATTAAAAACACCTGATTCAATCAAATAAAAGCGACTTCAAGAAGTCGCTTTTTCATTTACAGATTACAGCCTACCTGTAAGAGAGCTCTATATTACTGCTTACCTTTTTCCTTAAATTTTTTGACAGATACTATCATCAAAATAAACCGGCAATAATTATTCATCAGCCCTTTTGAGCTGATAACCCATTTTTTCAACTGCATTCAATGCATTGCGTCTTACCTTAAAAATGGCCATTTTCCCTTCCGCAGCACCACATAATGTAATGTGCAACATTTGATCCATACCAATTTCAGCAGCAAAAACCTTAATATTTGCCTGTTCTAATTCATCTTTAAGTTGCTGAAGCTGACCTTCAGCATTTACGTCGGAACACTGTTTGGTTCCTAATGATTTTGTAATCATGATAAAAGAGTTTTTATCTGTGCTATAAGTTTGACATCCCGCTAGCCCTAAAAGTGCCATTGCTACAAAGAATATATTTTTCTTGTACATGTTTATTTCATCCATACGGCAAAGATCATCAATTTTTTTTAACTCATCATTAATTTATCTGTCTGAGCACCCATTGTAAAAATAATTCTTTATCAAGAAAATCAGGAGAATGGCTTGAATCTATTACTTTTTGGATACCGTTAAATGTGCCCAAAAAGCTATAAGAATTTTTAACTTCAAAGAAACCGCCATCCATTTCATGGATTTCATAAAAAAATTCTTTTAGCTTCTCAAACTGGGTATTCTTATGGAAATAGGGACGCATAAGTAAAAAATTATAAATTTGTTCCAGACTACATAATTCATTTTGTATTTTCATGCCCATCACCCTGTTTTAAATATGTTGATACTGATTTAACTAAATTTTATAAAAATCATGCTTTAACTTTTTAAAAATGTATTTTTAAATAATCTCCATTACTGAATTTTCGCGATTTCGACCATCCAGAAAGTAAATCTGATTTCATGAAGAAACCAGGATTGCTGTTAAATTCCTTTAAACAAGAAAACACCCATATCTTTTTGTTTATAAATACTTTANNAGTTTTAGTCATCCTTGTTTAAATTTCTATTTTAAATATCTATAAAGAAAAATAAACTTATATCAAATTCAAACATTAAATAAGTTGCAATAACAGATATTAATAAAACTATAATACTCATTATTTAATGAATAATTATTTTTTTAAATAATACATAGTCTATAATTAAAACCTATTCACAATATTTTGAAATAACTATTTCAAAATAATACCAATAAAGAAATGAGTAGATCACTATGTTTCTGAATTGTAAATAATAATATTCCATATTTTTTTCACAGCGAAAATATTGCATTGCTACAAATATACGTCAATGTACATTCGTGTAACGTAAGTTATATGAACTGTAACTTTGCTAGAAGAATGTAGTAATTAATTATATTTATTACTTTATTTTTCATATATTTGTTTTTTAAAATTCAACATTTAAGGTTTTATTTTTTATAATTTTGCAAGTATTATTCATCTTTTAATAAATGTAAAAAAATAGAAAAAGTGAGACTTAATACGCATTTTTATCGTTTTAGAGTTTAAGATTTACAGTTTTATCAGGCTTTCTAAAGCCTTGATGAAAATAGAATAAGAATAAATTATGTAAAATTTATTTATTTTATGTAGTTTTAATAATATTTTAATACCCTAATTATTTTTTTAATGATATTTATAAATCAATTGAATAATTAATAGACATTAAATATGTGTAGATCTGATTCTTATTATCCCGAAAATCAACATTATTCTAATAATTTGTTACAGCTTATTCTCCCTTGTTTAACTACTGATAAACATTACTGTTTATTTCTGGATATTGATGGAACCCTTTCAGAGTTTCATCCAGATCCAGCTCAAAGTTATATTCCACAAACGACTTTAAAAACTTTACAACAATTAAGTGATTTGAATGTTTCAGTAATTTTTCTTACCGGACGTTCAGTCGAGATCGCCTCAAAACTATTATTCCCTTTAGAGCTGCCGATTGCGGGCACGCATGGGCTAGAAATAAAAATGGATGAACATACTCAATTCAACATTTCTAGCGATGAAATTAATTTTTCTTTACTTCAACAAGACATTCAAAAACGCTGTGAACCCTATCCTCAATTGTTAATTGAAAACAAAAGTTATTCGGTTGCCTTACATTATCGTCAATGTCCCGAGCTTGCTGATATTGCAAAAACAATTGCTGAAGAAGTACTGGACAGTTATCCAGGCTTTAAAATCAATGAGGGTAAATATGTATTTGAATTAGTGCCCAAGCAGGCTGATAAGGGACAGGCTATTCAAACGATATTGGACTATTTAAATTTCAATCATGTTTTACCTATTTTTATTGGAGATGACATTACCGACGAATCCGGTTTCAAGACTATAAATCAGTATCAGGGAATTAGTATAAAAGTCGGTTCAGAACCTACTCATGCCCCTTATCGACTTAAAAATGTTGCTGATGTCGCTGACTTTCTTAATTTATTTTCACAATTCTTAAAAACAGGTTTTTTAAGACAGTCTCAAGTATCAGATGGAGAAAAAGCATGTCTAGATTAATCATATTATCAAATCGTGTCAGCTTACCTAATCCCGATAAAGTGACGGCTGGCGGTCTTGCTGTTGCGTTACAAGATGCGCTTGCTGATATTGGCGGAATTTGGTTAGGTTGGAATGGTGAAAAAATTGAAAATCATCAAACTCCACATTTTAATCAGACCGAATATAAAGGTGTGGAATATGTGACTTGCCCTTTAACCGAAGAGCAGTACCAAAACTATTATTGTGGCTTTGCAAACAATACTTTATGGCCGGCAATGCATGACCGGGCAGATTTAATTGAGTACCAGGCCCAGCAATATACGACCTATCAAGAAGTGAATTATCTATTTGCCAAACAGCTCAAAAAAATCGCCCAGCCTGATGATTTGATTTGGGTACATGATTACCATTTTTTTAGTGTAGCGCGTCATTGTCGTGAAATGGGCATGAAAAACAGAATTGGCTTTTTCTTGCATATTCCCTTTGCTGGCTTAAATATCTGGAATGCAATTCCTACAGCTCGTTTAATGATTGAAGATTTGTGTCAGTATGACGTGGTGGGTTTACAAACCAAACATGACCAAAAGCAATGTATGGACGTATGTAGTCATTATCTGTCCAGTCATCCCCTGCATAGCCATATATTGACCTACAAGCATCATCCGGTCACAGTACAATGTTACCCAATTGGAGTTAACCCCGAGCTGATTCAACAAGTCGCACAACAAAACAGTAAAAATACTTCTACTGTATTTGAATTTGATGAATTAACTGACCAGCAAACCATTATCAGTGTTGATCGCATTGATTATTCTAAAGGATTAATTGAACGATTTGACGCCTTGGAAGCATTTCTACAAAGTAATCCTGAATATCATAAGCACCTTACCGATTTACAAATTGCCTGTCCGTGCCGTATGGAAATCAAAGCTTATCAAGAATTATATGAGGATATGCAATCCAAAGTCGATTTGATTAATCAGGAATTTTCTCAGGATAACTGGTTACCTATTAATTGTACCCATGACGCNNTGGTTACCGATCAATTGCACCCATGCCACCATTTCACATGATGAATTAATGAAAATTTACCGGCAAGCCAATATTTGCTGGGTGAATTCATTACGCGATGGGATGAACCTGGTTGCGAAGGAATTTATAGCCGCACAAAATCCTGAAGACCCGGGTGTTTTAATACTTTCCAAATATACCGGTGCCGCTGAACAGATGTCCGAAGCTTTAATTGTCGATCCGGAAAACTGCGACAGTATGCTTAAAGCACTAAAAACAGCTTTAACCATGTCAAAGTCGGAACGCATAGAGCGTTATGAATATCTTATGAATGGATTAAAACGTTTTGATATTAATGACTGGCGTAATGCGTTTTTAGATGACTTAAGAGGTGGTAAAAAAATAGATATTATTCCATCAATTGCTAAAAAAATTCATCCAAAAATTGTGAATTATTAAGCATTTAAATTGCAGCATTTATATTTTTTAGCTATAAAAAAACGAGTATATCTACTCAACAGGATATACTCGTTTTGTTTTAGCAAAGTCGCTTAGGAAGCTTTGACCTGAGTAAAATGGTTTAACAAAGCAATCATTGAAAGTAAAGCGGCAATAAATGCAAAGACCACCGTCAAGCCCATCATTTCACTGCTGATGCCGACTAAAGCAGGTCCCAATAAAGAGCCTGTATAAGCCATGGTAGAAACACATGACAATGCGGCTGCTTTAGACATGATATTTTGGCGGCCTACGCGTGAAAACATCACTGGAACAATATTAGAACAGCCTAATCCAAGTAAAGCATAACCCAATAAAGCCACGATCCAGTGTGGAGCCATTACCACAGTAAACAATCCAAGTGCTGCACAAATTGCACTGTAGATAATGATATTCTTTTCACCCAAGACCTTGATTAAATAATGCCCTGCAAAACGTCCCGAAGTCATAGCAATAGCAAAGCAGGTATAAGCTAGCCCAGCTAAAGCAGGTTTTACTCCATATTCATTGATTAGATAAATCCCACTCCAGTCCATTGCTGAACCTTCTGAAAGAAATGCAATAAAACAAATCAATCCCATCAAGATAATCAACGGACTCGGCAACTTTTTAGTTTTGCTTTCGACTTCAGCAGAATCAGTTTTTTGTTCTTTTTCAATGACGGATAGACTGTTAGGCACAGCAATCACACTCAAAATGACCAATAAGCTGCAAATTGCCAAAGCGCTCATCAAAGGACTTACACCTACCGCAAGTAAGGCAGTAACGGTCATCACTCCAGCCAGGCCACCTAAACTGCACATTCCATGAAACTGCGACATCATACTTTTAGCACTGTTTTTTTCTACAATCACAGCTTGTAAATTAATGGCCACACCTAAACTACCAGCAGCCGTACCAAACAGGAACAGTGCGATAGACATGGTGACAATACTGCTACTTAAGGCAAAAGTAGGTAAAACCATGAGCAATAATAAAACTGCTATAGAAATAATGACACGACAACCCACTTTTTGGATCAACAAACCTGTAGCAGGCATCGCCAGCATCGAGCCAGCACCGATACACAGTAATAAAGTACCAAAATCGGCATGATTCAGATGAAGCCGCTGCTGTGCATAAGGAATAAGCGGTGCCCATGCTGCAGTACTCAACCCTAAACTAAAGAAGCTAAGTAATGTAGACAGACGCTGTGCAGCGTGCTGAGTTGTATGATCCAGATGTGCTGTTTTAGTTAAAAACATATGTGTGCCACCACAAAAATAAGTTTTTTGGCTGTCCTTTTCAGGAGTATTTCCATAGAAAAACCCCTGCATACTTATAGATATTTCCTATAAATATGCAAGGGTTTCAATTTGGCGAAATTATACACAAAATAATCATTAATCAATCATATTTTTTAAGTATTTTTAAACTATTTTGTAACCGGAACAGCCTGCAGTTAAAGCGCTTAAACGGAGGCATTTAATTAACTTTAAAAATCAGCAACTAGCTTTTATTCTTATCGTTTTAAGTAGAATACATCCTTTCCCTATTTGTAAAATTATTTAGTATAAAGACTCTGTTTTTGGGTTAAATTCTGCATCTTAAACTTATAGAGTAAATAATAATTATTTAAAGTTTTGCTTAACAATGAGCCTGGATTTATAAAAAAAATCAGTTAAATCTGCAAAATATAAGAAAATATATGTGAAATATTTATTTATCCAGGTACAACATTGTTGTTGTGCAAATTTTATTTTCATTTAATTTCTGACTAAACCACATCTATATTGGTCAGAGTTGCTATTACTACGGTACTGCCCAATATTGAGGAAACTATACCGATGATGGCATTGTGAGGATTACTTACTCATTGGCTTTACGATGATCATGATCAACTACAGATGAAAGAATTTACTTGGCTTTCAGCAATTCAGCTTTAAATGATTTGGCCTTCATCCCAGAGAAATAAATGCTGGCCCATATTCAGATTAAGTGCTTAAACCTGAATATGAGCTACATAGATACAGAAATCATATAAGCTGAGCGTAATGCTTATAAATCAAGTTTTTGGTGCTCCGCATCGGGTTCATTGGTTTTGCCACTCAGACTGCCCTTTAGAACCTTAAACAGTTGGGTCACCTTATTGTCTGTAACATTCCAGTATTCTGCACTGATTGCTTCGGCCACCAGTACGCGTACGCTAGGATCGGTTTTTCCTTCAAACCAGTTTTCTGCCCAAGGATTCCAGAGCTTCTCAATCAGCGCCGCATCAGTACTAATATGTGCATGGGCACTCATAGAAACATAGACACTATCTGCAGGCTCGGCAAATGATAATCCAATATGATTACATCCGGAATTGATTGCTTTGACCAGATCATTGCTATCTTTCAGGATGAAATATAGATTTTTATTTTCATTCATATGCTCTGTATTTAGCATGGTCATAGGCTGAGAATGAATTTCCTGAGTATCGGTGGTATGACTGATCATGGTGAAACGCACATCTTTGAT
>DKLL01000077.1:9318-19271 GCA_002455755.1 Acinetobacter sp. UBA6641 | reverse complement strand
ACAGCGGGGGGCCAGACCATCATTTTCATTACCGCCATCAATCAGCAAACTTGTTAATTTTAATACACTGTCAGGATCCAGTACATTGGTCAATGTGCCTACGCCGGTAAAGGAATAGTTATAAATACCTTGGTCTACCCATTTGCCTTCTCCACACGTTGTACTTGGCATACCTGTAGGGAACTTGGCATTAAACTGTGCAGAGCCTGCAAGAGTTAAACTTTTTCCACCAGCTAAAGAATCATGCGGGAAACTTTTTGGATCAAGCCCTTGTGCCCAGGTAATCGCTTTGGAAACAAAATTGATGACGCCTACCAGTGGACCTTCAATCGCTGTGCCTTCAGCGGATAGAATTAAGTCTGCCACAGGTGAGCCTTTATTAGGTGCACCTACACCTGTCATTGAGGCGACTTTACCCGGTATTACCCCGGCAACATAGCGAATGGTTGGACCACCATGTGAGTGACCAATAAGATTTACTTTTTTTGCTCCGGTTAATGCCAGAATCTCTTCCACCTGTTGAACCAGTTGTTCGCCACGAACTTCAGATGAATTGAACGGAGATACCCGGGTTGCCCAGACATTTGCACCATTTCGGGCTAAGTCGGGCAAAATTTGATACCAGTAATCCAGGCCAAACTGGTCTGTACCTACAGTAATGAAACCGGCCATACCGTGAGAAAAAACAATTGGATATTTGGTTTTTGCATAAGTTGAGAGCGCTTTTGCAGTCACCTGCGAAGTGTTGGATGCCTGAGCGCTACTAAAGGTCAAAGCCGTTATTAAACCTGCAATTAATAATCCATATTTCATAGAGAGTCCTCATTTTTTTTGTTTTGTACATACTCTTATTTTTAAATCATCGCTGTGGTCATACAGATCATTCAGCAGCCAGAATTTAAAAAAGACCGGTTTTGATCAAAGTGGTTACATTGATTTAACCGAAGTCGTGAGACTAAAAACGCATCAGTCAAAGTATGCTCTGATGCGTTAAAAATAATTTATAAGCCCTGAATTTTTAAGCGATTAGCATGTTGTCTAAATAATGCAACCGGATCAGGAGCGAACATTCCTTTTAAACCAAACATCATGTTGGCCAGGTCAGTATGGTTAAGATTGTAATCATCACGAATGACGAGACCAATATGTGAACTACAGCGCGCGACCATACCATCATTGTCTTTGTTGCCATAAGACAATGGCCCGAGTTGCATCAGAATGCTGTCAATGTCCAGAAGGTTGGTGGTTTGTGCAGTTCCACCCCAAGAATAGTAATAAATGCCTTTATCCACTTTGGCACCGCTCTTATTACAGTCAGAAGCTAAAGCAGTGGTCGGGAAGTGTTTATTAAAGTTCGCAGATTCCACTTCGGTTAGCGACTTCATCGAAGCATCAAAGTTCACCGGAATGTCCGGATTGGCCTGAGCCCAGGTCATCAGTGGCGCAATGATGTACTGTCCTAAAATATTGAACGCAGTACGGCTAAGCGTATTGTTTTGAATATCATCCGCCACTTTAGAACCCCGGTAGGTTCCGCCCACGCCGGTCACCGAGGCTACATACTGCGGTTTTACTGCTGCTACGTATTGTACGGTGGGGCCGCCATGACTGTGACCAATCAGGTTGACTTTATTCTTGCCCGTAATCGCCAGCACTTCTTCTACTTGAGCAACCAGTTGTTCACCACGGAACTCGGTGGTATTGGCAGGGGAGAGCTGCGCGGCAAAAACAGTTGAACCATTGCGTGCCATATCCGGCAAAATTTGATACCAGTAATCAATATTGAAACTGTCATCGCCGATGCGTGACCAGCCTAACCAGCCATGCGTCATGACAATGGGATATTTGGTTTTTGCATAATCGGATTTGACCGTTTCGTTAATTTGCAAAATTCCTTTTGCTGCTTGTGTTTCAGCTGTAATACCCAGCACTAGACTGGTTATTACAGTAAGCATGAGCGCTTTTTTACTTTTTAAAATTTTCATCAACTTTATCCTTAAATGCTTTTGTTTTTATTCATATAAGTACATCAATAAGTTGATTAATCTAATCTCCTTATTGGACTACATTGCGATTAATCGCCATATGGTAATTTTCCTCCCTGATCATGGATGGTTTCAAAAGTCCCTACTCGTAGTTGTTCTTCTGGTCGATTAAAGTGCTGAGTACGTAATTTTTGCACGGCTTGCTGTTTGGCCTCATCACTCATGCCGCTTTTGATGATGTTGTCCCGTTCACCCAGATACTGATCGACCTTGTCTTTCCAGTCATTACGTTGCCCATCTAAGGCTTCTAGACGTTGAGTAGCCTCAGGACCAACCAGATTCATGCGCATCTGATGAATATCTTCCGCTGAACCGCCACGTGCCTTAATATCCGCCGTGAGTTTACGCAAGTCTTCCAGTTTGTTGAGTTGTTCGAGGTTTTCTTTCCAGTCGTCAGGTAATTGATTAAAAAGATCTTTCAGTTTTTGTGCTTTTTGTGCTTCAGTTAAGTTCTTGTCTGCCAGCACGGCCATACGATTCAGTGTGTATTCATGGTAAGTGTCTTCCGTACCAAATAAGCCTTCAATTTCATAGTCAGAGAAAAACTGTTTACGCAAATTTTTCATATTGGCGAAAATGCTTTGATAATATTTAGGATCTTCCTTGTCGATATTGGGTGCCTGCAAATCGCCCAGTTTTTCCCGGTAATTGATATAACGATTCCACAAATCAATAATTTGTCCTAAAGCGGGTTCTTTATAGTTCTGCTGTATATAGGCTTTGAAATCATGTTTGATTTGCTTCAGATCTTTTTCGCCATATGCGGTAATGAAATATTCAAAACAGTTGCGTGTCTGTTCATTGACAATTAAACGGTTGGCGTTGTCCAGACGCAATTGACAGTTTATTTCTGTGTCTTGCTGGCTATGACCGACTAAAGCCCGGCTCTGATCTGTAGGGGCAGGTAGAGGAGAGGTTAAGGCATTATTTGCATCAACTTTTTGAACAGCCTCTGTGTTTTCTGCAGTGGACTGGGAAGGGGCGAGCCAAAATAGCAGCACAGCCAAGCACGCTATAATAACCGCTAAAATAATCCATAACTTATGATGTTTTTGCATTTCCTATGCAACCTTCTTTTATTTTGTTTTTTATGGTCCTAAAAAGTGAAAACAATGTGCCATAAAAAAAATTAATAAAGCGTAGAAGAGTTGTAAATAATGATAAGCGGTTGCTAACATAGCAGCCGTTTGAACTTGTTTGATTTTCACTATGAAAAAGACTTCACCTAAAATTCAGCGCCGTCATATCAGCGGCGTATTTTTACTGAATAAGCCTCTGGGTATCAGTTCAAATGCAGCCTTACAAAGAGTACGGTGGTTATATCGGGCACAAAAGGCCGGGCATACCGGAGCCTTGGATCCATTGGCTTCAGGTTTATTGCCTATTTGTTTGGGTGAGGCGACCAAATTTTCCCATTATTTACTCGATTCGACCAAGCGTTATCAGACTACTATTTATTTGGGGCACAGTACAACGACTGGGGATGTTGAAGGTGAAGTGTTATTAGAACAAGCTGCACCTGCATTGACCGAAGAACAGATCAAACAGGTTTTGGACAAGTTTATTGGTGATATTCAGCAAGTACCACCAATGTATTCAGCGCTGAAAAAAGAAGGGCGTCCTCTGTATGAATTGGCGCGTAAAGGGATAGAAATTGAACGGGAAGCACGTCCGATTCATATTTATGCCATACAATTACTCTCTTTTACTGAAAATAGTATTACCCTTGATGTGACGTGTTCTAAGGGCACGTACATTCGGGTATTGGGTGAAGATATTGCCCAGGCCTTGGGAACATATGGCCATCTGACTTATCTGTACCGGATTAAAACCGGTCATTTCGACCTGATTCCTGAATACACGATCGAGTATCTGGAGAGCCTGACTGAACAGGAACGTGAAGCTTTGTTGTTGCCTGCTTATGCACCTGTTGATCATTTTCCTAAAGTTCAGGTGCCTGAAGGACGTGCTGAATACTTTAGCCGTGGCATGGAAAGCAATATTGAGCATGCAGCAGAAGCCCAGGTATTGGTGTTTGATGGTGAAAAATGTCTGGGTCTGGCTGAAATTACCGAACGTAATCGTCTGGTGCCTAAACGTGTGTTAAATCTCGAGTAATTGTTGAAGTAAATTTATGGAAATTGAAATTATCTTAAGCCTTCTGTTTTTTGCATTTTTTGCCGGCGCGATAGATGCAGCAGTGGGAGGTGGCGGATTAATTCAAATTCCGGCCTTAATGAATACTTTTCCGCATATGAACACCGCAACGCTGTTCGGTACCAATAAAATGGCCTCCATTTGTGGTACTGCTTCAGCGGCATGGTCATATTTGCGCCGAGTCAAAGTTGACTGGAAGTTACTGGCGGTGATTGGCGTCGCTGCCTTTATCAGTTCTTTTGCAGGGGCTGCTTGTGTCAGCATGATTCCTAAAGAAGTACTGCGTCCGTTTGTACTGGTGATGCTGATTGTGATTGCGATCTATACCTTTATGAAAAAGCAGTTCGGTCAGGTGCATTTTCAGCAAAGTATGACCAGAAAAACCTTGATACTGGCCGGAATGGGCGGTTTGATCATTGGTTTCTATGATGGAGTTTTTGGCCCGGGAACCGGCAGCTTCTTTATTTTCTATTTTATTCGTTATTTAAAAGTAGATTTTCTCCATGCCTCTGCCTTATCTAAAATTGGCAATTTCATGACCAATTTTGCCGCCTTAAGTTTCTTTATTCCCACGGGGCATGTGCTGTTCAGTTTAGGTTTGATGATGGCAGTGGCCAATGTGGCAGGTTCGATCATCGGTGTGCGTGCGGCCTTAAAATACGGTAGCGGTTTTATCCGTATCCTGTTTTTAATTCTGGTGAGCATATTGATCTGCCGTTTAGCTTATCAAACATTTTTCCCATAAATCTTTCTCAATATTAAAATTTTTTATACAAATTCTCCTTATAAAAGTTCCTGAATATTTACCATTTCCATTTTATGATGGGTCAAAGGCATGATAAAAACAGGAGAAAAATTACATGATCACCATTTTTGAAGCATTAAGGGAAAGTCATGAAATCCAGCGTGATCTGGCAGAAAAATTACTGCAAACTTCTGGGGATTCCCTAGAACGTCATGAGTTATTCAAACAACTAAAGAATGAATTATTTGCGCATGAAGCGGCTGAAGACCGTTATTTTTATATTCCGCTCATGATGACCGACTCCGGGCTGAATATTACCCGTCATGCCCTGGCAGAACATCATGAAATGGATGAGATGATTGAAGAGCTGAGTGAAACCGATTTTAGCAATCCCGGCTGGATCGCACTAGCCAAAAAGCTTTCTGAAAAGGTGCATCATCACCTGAAAGAAGAAGAACACGGCTTTTTTCAGCAGGCCGGAAAAATTCTGGAGGAGGAGCAGAAAACAGCTTTAGCGGTGCAGTACAGGAATGAATATCAGCGTTATAAAGACATGAAAAAAGATATGCTGGTAAAAAGCTAATATTTAAATTCAAAATTGCTGGATAAAAAAGAATGGCGTGAGTGCACTACTGTCTCATAATTTGAATTTTATTTTAGTACTAAAACAGCAGGATGGTTTTTTATCTTTAAATATTTGATATTTATATTTTTCACAACCTTGTCTTTTCTTTAAAAGTTTAAGTGGCTTTGTGTAGGCTAAACCCTACTTTTGACAGACCAAAAGTAGGCAAAAGTCTTTATTCCCCATACACGACATCCTGAGCCAGTTTTAAGCGCTGCTTAAAAATGCAGCGCCAGGATGGGGAATGTGTGGCATCCTTGCCACACTCACAAATCNNCCTCGCGAATCTGATCCATGGATTTCAACTATGAGGCAGCAGTGGCGTCAGTGCCATCTTTTTTGAATTTAGTGCTCTTAAGCCTCGACTTTTGGGCGGGATCTGAAAGTAACCCCAACCGATGCCAGCATCACACACAGCAGGGCAATCCACTGTAACCAGCCTATTTTTTCTCCCAGCAAAAACAGTCCCGTAAGAGCAGCCAGGGCAGGGGAAAGACTGGAGAGTGTGCCGTAACTTAGTTTGCTTAACGACTTAAGCGCTTGCAGATCGAGCGCATAAGGAATGGCGGTTGCCAGTACTGCAATGGCCAAGGCCTTGCCCCAGTACTGGGTTTCAAATAATGACGGTGCATTATGATATAGACCGATGGGTAACAAGCTTAAAGCAGACAAACTGATGGCAATGGTTAAGGCATGCATGCCAATATTTTGCTGCACCACTTTCTGCCCGAAATAAATATAAAATGCCCAGCACAGCCCCGCCGCTAAGGCACATGCAGCACCGATCAACGAAAATTGTTCGCTTCGAGCCTGTCCCCAAGGCACCATCAGGGCAATGCCTAAAATGGCGAGTCCGACCCAAAGATAATCACTACGCCGCTGGATAGAAAGTAACGCCAGGCCTAAAGGTCCGATAAATTCCAAACCGACTGCAATGCCTTGCGGTAACTTTCCCAAGGACATATAGAACAGGATATTCATGAGTCCTAGTGCTGCGCTATAGCACAACAAGTCACGCCATTTTAAAAAGGACAGACGCTTTAAGATGTGCCACGAACGAAACATGATGCAGACAATGACGGAGGCAAAACCCAAGCGCAGAATCGTGACGGTGAGAGGATCGAGCACCATGAACAGCTGTTTGGCAAACGATGCACTGATTTGATAGGAAATCATGGATAGAACCATGAAGACTACGGCAAGAAGTTGAGAGTTTGGCATCGGGGTACACACTAGAGTGCATAGATTTTAAGTGCGGTGATTATAGCAATGCGAAGTGAAGGTTGTGGAATAATGTATATTTAAAATAACGTTAATCATGTGAATAATATAGTAAAATTGTACTTAATAATCAAAAAGATAATAATAGGCGGCTTTTTTATTATTTGAAAATTAATGGAAAAATAAGAATGAGACTAACAACAAAATTAAAGTATATGACTTTTGCTTGTATGCTTGGAGTGACATTGACTGGTTGTGGTTCGAATAGTGATTCCAGCCCTGAACCTGTAAAAGGCGAAGTGGCTGTTGAAAAATCAGTTTCTGTTTCTGCTTTTATTCAGTCTGCGCAGGGTACTGCTTTGAGCGATGTAGAAATTAGCATTGCTGGGCAAACATTTAAAACAGATGCTGATGGTTTGGCTGCATTTAAAGTCAATCTTCCACAATCGACCGATTCAGTTGTTGTCCGATTAAGTCGTGCAGGATTTATTAATCTGTCTGTATTGATTAACGTTAAGGATTTGGCGTATTTCACAGCGAATTTACTGAGTATTAAACAAAGTGTTGCTGTATCAAATATTGAAGATGCACAAGTTATAGAGTCAGATTATAGCCATGCCAAAATCACCATTCCGGCAAATGCGTTTGTGCTGCCGAATGGTCAAGCTGCTACCGGGCCGGTAACAGTTGAATTTAGCCCGTGGGATATTCAGTCAGCTGATTTAAATGCGATGCCAGCCAATGGTGATGCGATTGATGCACAAGGCAATAGAACTAACTTAATTAGCGCAGGGATGATTACTGCAATATTTAAAAATGCTGCTGGTGAACATTTGCAGTTGGCTAAAGGCAAAACCGCTGATATTCAAATGGATCTTCCATTAACCAGTATTAATAATCAGCCCTTGGTTGTAGGGTCAAAAATTCCAATGTGGCATTTTGATGAAGCAAAAGGCTTATGGGTGGAAGAAGGTGAAGGTCAAGTGATTGCATCACTCACTTCCAGTACGGGTCTAGCTGTTCATGCAACGGTCTCACATTTTTCTACCTGGAATTGGGACTTTAAATTTGATAATGGTGGCAAAGTATTTGTGCAATGTAAGTCAGCTGCTGCTACGGTTCCATGTCATGTCACAGCTCAAGTGAAATTGGATGATGGTTCATCATTTACCAAAGTAAATTCCATTCCGGCAGAGGGTTCAACAGTAATCAATATGCCATCAGCAGGTTCAATTATTTGGACAGCAAAAGATGAGTCAGGCACGTTGATTGGTGAAAAGACCTCTGGCACAACGGGCAATGTCATTATTGATTTAGGCACACCAACTACAGATAACTTCGTCAAATGTGTAACAGCAGAGAAAAAAGCTGTGGCATGTTCTGGTCATTTCAATGGTATAGCCTTTACTGTACCGGCTGAAGGTGGTCGAATTATTTCTGGACTGAAGAATGCCACCAATTTGACCTGGACTGCAGCAAGTGCAAGTTATGAACAAGGTGCGGCTGTGTATCAGGCAACGGGTTCTGTGACTTCAGCTTTAAAAGGTCCTGTTACCATTACCTTGAGTAAGACCACAAAACTGTTTGATCAGTATAAAGTCAGCCTGCGCTGTAATTCATCCGAAGTGGTGCCGTCATATTGCATGGTGTATTTAAGGGGGAATTATTATATTACAGGAAGTAATACAGAGCAGCCTAATTTTTATAAGCAATATCGCTTGCCGTTAAATCAGCAGATTAGTGTTTATTTGCCAATACCTCCACAATCACAAGTAGACTGGGCATGGGTAGGTGCGGATGGTGTGCTTGAAAAGAATAATTTGCAAAAGCCAATTTCTTGGAGTTCTGAAACTATTTACGACAATAATCAAATTCAATTTGATTTTGATCAGATTCAGTGGTGCGATGCCACAATGAATAATGTTGAATTAGATCCGAATAATCCTCCGAAGGAAAGCATCCCGCCGTGCTGGGTGCCGACTTAATGCGATTCATCTAAGAATCTAAGCATTCAAAAACCGTGCAACTGCACGGTTTTTTTATCCCTTGATTTTATTTTCAGTTCTGTTCTTGGCTTTTTGCGTAGTATAAGTACAACCAATCGAGGCAGTAATAATGGTGACTAATGCTAGCCACTGATTCCATATCAGTTGTTCACCTAAAAAGATAAAACCCGACAACGCTGCAATTGCCGGTTCTACGCTCATTAAAGTACCAAAACTGAGCGCAGTTAAATTACGCAGGGCAATCATTTCCAGAGTAAAAGGCAGGGCACTGGCCAGTACTGCCAAGGCAAAAAAATAAACGAGATTTGAAGGTTCAAAAACGCTGGCTGACATGCCGGAAAATAGGGCAATCGGCATTAAACACAACATGCCGATGAGCATACCCAGGCAAACGGTATGATTGCCAGAAACGCCCGAAGGTTTTTGTCCGGCCACGATATACAACGCCCAGCAGGCGCCTGCACCGAATGCAAAAGCAATCCCGATCAAATCGAGACTTTGGGAAACCTGATTGAAGGGAAATAATAAAATGAGACCAAGAATGGCCAGTCCGACCCAGATAAAATCAAATTTTTGCCGCGCATAATACAGCGCAACACTGAGCGGTCCAATGAATTCAAAAGAAACGGCAATACCCAGCGGCAGGCGATTAATCGACAGGTAGAACATCGCGTTCATACCGGCGAGCGCAATACCATAGCTGATAATGGCTTTCCATTTCACCTGTCGAAAATTGATCTGCCAGATTTTAAAAATAAGTGCCAAGATTGCAGCACCAATCAGCATGCGCATGGCTGCAACGCTCAGAATGGGAAACTGACCGAACAGGATTTTGGCAAGCGAGCCACTGCTCTGCACGCTGATCATTGCAATCAGCAATAACAATAGTGCCTGAACATGGGGTGTGTTTTTAAAATTCAACATTGACTAAATTTGGTTCGATTTCTCGAATAGCGGGAGATCAGCAATAAAAGCTGTAAAAAATTTACAGCCTTTGTTTATATTCAAAAATATTGAATAAATTTCACGACGGAGTCTTTTCATTGAGACGGGTAATCCTTCTTGAAAGAGTTTATTACTTTTGTTTCGGTATGAGTAGCAAAGCTACGCAAGAACAAAACCACCTTGCGAATATTTGAAACATGTTTCAAATA
>DKLL01000077.1:0-9211 GCA_002455755.1 Acinetobacter sp. UBA6641 | reverse complement strand
ATGTTGATGCCGTGTTCAGCAAACAGGTTGTTGATTTTAGACAGCACGCCAGGAATGTTTTTGTGAATGTGCAGTAAACGGTGTTTACCTTCAGTCAACGGCAACGCAATTTCCGGGAAGTTCACTGCAGATAAAGTCATACCTTTATCTGAGTAGGCAACAAATTTCTCTGCCACTTCCAAACCGATGTTGGCTTGCGCTTCCATGGTTGAACCACCGACGTGAGGAGTCAAAATCACGTTGTCCAGGCCACGAAGTGGAGAAACAAATTCTTCACCGTTGGCTTTAGGTTCTTTAGGGAATACGTCCACTGCAGCACCGGCAATATGACCAGACTTGATTGCATCTGCAAGATCTTCAATGATGACACATGTACCACGTGCAGCATTAATGAAGATNNCATCCGCCAGGTCTTCGATCACAACACAGGTACCACGTGCCGCGTTAATGAAGATAGAACCTTCTTTCATTTGAGCAAATTGATCTTTACCAAAGAAGTTACGCGTAGATGGAACATCTGGAACATGTAGAGATACAACGTCTGCATTGGCAAGTAACTCGCCCATAGTACCCACTTGACGTGCGTTACCCATAGGAAGTTTAGTGACTGCATCATAATAAATGACATGCATACCCATACTTTCAGCAAGAACTGAAAGTTGAGAACCAATTGAACCGTAACCTACGATACCTAAAGTTTTACCACGAGTTTCAAACGAACCTACTGCAGATTTGTTCCAGCCACCACGGTGAGTAGAAGCAGATTTAGCAGGTACGCCACGAAGCAGTAAAATTGCTTCAGCAAGTACCAGTTCAGCCACTGAACGGGTATTTGAATATGGTGCGTTAAATACTGGAATACCACGACGCATTGCTGCATCAAGATTTACCTGGTTGGTACCGATACAAAAACAGCCAACAGCGATAAGCTTGTTGGCTGCTTCGAATACTTCTTCAGTTAACTGAGTACGTGAACGAATACCGATGAAGTGGGCATCTCTTACCGCTTCTTTCAACGCTTCACCCTCAAGCGCAGTTTTACGGTAGTCGATGTTGGTATATCCAGCAGCATTTAAAGTGTCGATTGCGTTTTGATGAACGCCTTCTAACAACAAGAAACGAATTTTATCTTTAGGCAGTGAAAGATGTTGGCTCATTACGGCTCCGCTACAAAGGCCAAATTTAGTCGCGGTATGATAACATACGAGAAGGGTCTATATACATTTCCTTTATGACGGAGACTATAGGTATTTTTGCCATACATATGCCGTTGACTACAGATTTTGGTCTAACTAAGGCTGTAATTTTTAAGGCTTGATTGTCAAAATGCTTATTTCTGCGAGGTTTCAGTGGAAAATGCCTTATAATGTCGGACAGTGAAATCGATCACAGTGCTGCTGCTGGTTTTATGTTCACGTCCGGTCCAAAATGACATTTTCTTGTGAATCTTTTTACAAATGAATGCTCTATAGACCATCCACCACTTGTATATTTCTTGCTAGGTTTGCAAACGATGAATGCTCCAGTCGCTTTAACACCTGAGTTATTAACCCAATTGACAGCTATTGTCGGTGAAAACCGCATTAAAACAGATGCTGCTAGTCTCGATGCCTGGGGCAAAGACTACACCAAGCATTTCGATCCAAACCCATCAGTCATTGTTTTTCCATCAAGTACGGAACAGGTGCAGGCGATTGTTAAATTTGCCAATGAACACAATATTGCCATTACACCATCTGGCGGTCGTACCGGTTTATCTGCCGGTGCAGTAGCAGCCAATGGTGAAATTGTAGTCAGCATGGACAAGATGAACCAGATTCTGGAATTCTTCCCGGCAGACCGTATGGTGCGTGTACAAGCGGGTGTGGTGACTGAACAGTTACAAAACTATGCTGAAGAACAGGGCATGTATTATCCGGTGGATTTCGCGTCTTCAGGTTCATCACAAATTGGCGGTAATATCGGCACCAATGCCGGCGGCATTAAAGTGATCAAATACGGCATGACCCGTAACTGGGTGCTTGGTCTGACTGTTGTGACAGGTAAAGGTGACATCCTTCGTCTGAACAAGGGCATGATCAAGAATGCGACCGGTTATGCACTGCAACATTTATTCATTGGTGGTGAAGGGACTTTAGGTCTGGTCACTGAAGCTGAAATCAAGCTGGAACGTCAACCGCATGACCTGCAAGTGATGGTATTGGGCGTACCGGATTTTGATGCGATCATGCCAGTACTGCACGCATTCCAGAACAAGATTGATTTAACTGCATTCGAATTCTTTGGCGAACTCGCAATGCAGAAAGTACTGGATCATGGTCACGTTCAACGTCCGTTTGAAACGGAATGTCCATTCTATGTACTGCTTGAATTTGAAGCGCCATTTGAACCGATTATGGATGCGGCGATGGAAATCTTCGAGCATTGCATGGAACAGGGTTGGGTGCTGGATGGCGTAATGAGCCAAAGCCTGGAACAGGTACACAGCTTATGGCGTTTGCGTGAAGATATTTCTGAATCAATCGCGCCGTTCACACCATACAAAAATGACATTTCAGTTTTAATTACCCACGTTCCTGCATTTATTAAAGAAATTGATGCAATTGTGGCGGAAAATTACCCTGACTTTGAAATTTGCTGGTTCGGTCATATTGGTGACGGTAACTTGCACTTGAATATCTTGAAACCTGCTGACTTAAGTAAAGATGAATTCTTTGCCAAATGTCAGGTAGTAAACAAATACGTGTTCGATACTGTGAAAAAATATGACGGTTCGATTTCTGCGGAACACGGTGTCGGTATGACCAAAAAGCCATATCTTGAATACTCGCGTACTGCTGAAGAAATTGAATACATGAAAGCTTTGAAACAGGTATTCGATCCAAACGGTATTATGAACCCGGGCAAATTGTTCGATTTATAATCCCTGATCAAATTTAATGCTAGAAAGGCACATTGGAAAATGTGCCTTTTTTATGATTTTAAAAAATTAATAATAAATTCAAAATATTGTATGATTGATAAAAAATAATCACATATTTTTATGAGGGGTTTATGAGTTTACGACAATGTCCAGATTGTTTAAAAGAATATAGTTTAAGAGCGCCATCTTGTATTCATTGCGGCGCACCAAACGAGCATTTTCAAGCGGTTGCACAGCCTGTTTCAGAAAAAGACGATGATAATTCGGTATTGGGATGGATTCTTGCCATTATTGTTGGGGTGGGTACGGTTCTCGCAATGGTACCGGATTTGCGCGTTGAAGTTTTGAGGATGTTTGATCCCGATGCTGATGTGGTCACTGAAAATGAAATGCGTTCATGCGATTCAAAAGGGGCACAAAATCAGATGAAATCGGCTTTTGATCAAAGCCAATATGCTATGACTCTGAATTTAAAAGCGGTTGCAGTTCAAAGCACAACTTTAGAAACCGAATCAGGTAATGTATTGACCTGCCAAGCAGAAATGATGCTGAATAATAGTGAAACGGTACATTATATTTTTAACTTTACCGAGCAAGGTGATCAATACTTAATTAGTGGTCGTCCATCGTAAATAAATTAAAACCTAGGATCTAAAGCTGTTTGATTGGTGACTACATAACTGTTATCGAGTATGAAAAAAAGGCATGGCATCATAGGTGCAATGTCTTTTTTTTATGGGGGAGATTTCCCAATGTTACGTTTACTCTCTACCTCTATAATGTGTTTGGGCTTAATCACCACGGGTTGTGCAACGACAAAAAAATTGGCCTCTAAAGTGAATATGGGTTCCTCCGATATGCCTTTACAACAAGTGTTGAAAGAACGACCTGATTTACGCAAGAATTCGGCAACGGTTGAGATTCGCCAGTTTTTTAATGGTGTAGAGTCACCCACTGCTGCGCAGGTCAAAGTCACGGAAACGGGTTTAATGGATGACTCGGTTCGTTCAATGCGTACGGTGTATAGTTTTAAACTGGTGGATGGGGACTGGAAGAAGGTGGATACAGAGAAGTCGTATCAATGTCTGCGTGGGAAAAATACCAAGTCTTTTCAGAAAGCGAAATGCCCTTAATAAATCTTTGATTTATGGTTGAAAAGTAAGCTGTAATGTTGCATAAAAAGCGTATCGATTGATGCGCTTTTTTGCGTTTGGGGAATAAATAAAAATGAATATTTTAATTGTCGGTAACGGCTTTGATTTGTCGCACTATTTGCCGACGAAGTATGATCATTTTATGGATGTAATGAGTGCGATTGAAGGTAAAAATACAGGGGAAAAAGTTCCAAATTTAACAATTCATACAGTTCATGAGTGGATGGATATATTGGATGAAATGTTCTTAAAAAATAAGAATTCTAATTCTTTTAAGTTTGAAATGAGCTTTGATGAGTTATTTTCAAAAATAAGAGATATTAAATTCATAGAAAAAGCTAAAGAATATTATTTTATAGACAAAATTAATCTATCAGCTAAAGATGTATTAAAGACTCAATATAAGTTAGAGCTAAATTGTTGGTATCAGTATTTTAAAAATCATGTAAAAGAGGTGAAAACTTGGATTGATTTTGAACAAAAAATTGAAGAGGTTTTGATAGTTGCCGCACGTTGTATTGTAGATATTAAAAATTTCCACATAATTGAAAATTTGCATCAATATTTTGTTAAGAATAAAAAAGATGGTTTAAAAATTAGAAATCGTGATTCAAAGATTTTAAATTTTTTTAACGCCGTAAAAATTGAGAAATATGAAACTCTCAAACCAAGGCCTTTGCTTAAAGATGGGAGCGGGGAAGAAACTATTGTAATTAATGAGCGAGAAAATATTAATCCGAAATTTTGTTATGGAGGTAAAATTATTAATGGCTTTAGTCCTGAATTATTCTTAGATTTTCTTTATGAACAATTAGAGGATTTTATAGAAATTTTTAATCTTTACTTAGAATTAGTTGTTAATAAACTTCTATTAAATTGTGAGGTTGAAATTCAATCTCTAGACTGGGGGTGTCCAGATAAAATTTACTCATTTAACTATACAAATACCTACCAACGACTTCATGATACTGTAAATGTTGAATATTTGCATGGTAGTTGTGGTGAGCATCAAAATATTGTTTTAGGTGTTTCAGATGTAAAAGATGAGGCATTAAAGAAACTTAAAGCTTATGGTTTTACCAAATATCATCAAAAACTTTTTAAGGATACTGATTATCTATTTTTAGACAATTATAAAAATAAGATTTCACAAGATGAAAAAGATATATTTACTCTAAAAGATGAATTTAAGAGTGAAAATAGGGCAGTTTATCGTGATGGTTTAAATAGAAAAATTAATCAAAAAAAGAACGAGCGTAAATTAAATTTAAACATAGCTATATGGGGGCATTCCTTAGATCTTTCAGATAAGGATTACATAATTGACTTATTTAGTTTAAATGATGATATGGATCGTAATGTTAAAGTAACTGTATATTACTTTGATCAAAATGCAAAATTTGCATTATTAAATAATTTATTGGCAATTTTAGGAAAAGATAAAGTTGAACAATGGATGAAGAACAAATGGCTTGTATTTAACCCGAACCCTGAAATTAAATTTAACGAAATGATTTCGGAAAAAACAGCTTAAAGACAAGAAAAACACTCTCTGCTAAACTACAGCTACTTAACCAAGTAGGTGTACTTGTTTGAGATCAATCATTCTCACGAATTTTTTATTTAAACACCTAGTGAATACGGTGTTTTAAGTCACTTAAAACCAAGTGCATTTCCCAAACTCTAATTTAAACACTCAATGCTTGGTATTGGGCTGACGCTTCTCTCCCTAAAAATAGTCTGTAGCCCCCTACAAGCCTAAAATACATGTAGAAAAACAATGCAAAACGTTAAAACCTCTACCTTAAACCGTGCCACGCTGATGTTTCCATTGGCATTGGTGCTGTTTGAATTTTCCGTCTATATTGGCAATGACCTGGTGCAGCCTGCTATGCTCGCCATTACCAAAGACTTTGGCGTCAGCAGTTCATGGGCACCATCTTCCATGTCGTTTTACCTGCTGGGTGGGGCGTGTGTGGCCTGGTTGCTCGGACCATTGTCCGACCGACTGGGACGAAAAAAAGTTCTATTAGCAGGCGTACTGTTCTTTGTACTGTGCTGCTTGCTGATTTTGCTAACGAAAAATATTGAAAGCTTTTTGGCGCTGCGCTTTTTACAAGGGATTGGTCTCACGGTTATTTCCGCAGTCGGTTATGCCGCGATTCAGGAAACCTTTGAAGAACGTGACGCGATTAAAGTCATGGCGCTGATGGCCAATATTTCACTGCTTGCACCATTACTTGGCCCAGTGGTGGGTGCATTCCTGATTGATCATGTGTCATGGCATTGGGGTTTTATCGGTATCGCGTCATTAGCCTTTTTAAGCTGGTTTGGACTGAAAGCCAAAATGCCGGACACTAAAGTCAGCATACCGAAACAGCCGATCAGCTATATTCTGGATGACTTTAAACAGGTCTATAAAAACAAACGCTTTTTAGGTATGACCTTGGCATTACCGATGGTCAGTATGCCGCTAATGCTGTGGATTGCACTTTCACCGGTGATATTGGTGGAAGAGTTGGGCTTTAGCAGCATGCAATATGGCCTGGCACAATTTCCGGTCTTGGGTGGATTAATCTTGGGCAATGTGGTGCTGATTAAAATTATCGACAAACTGGCATTGGGTAAATCGGTGCTGATGGGCTTGCCGATTATGCTGCTTGGAACGGTGGTTTTACTTGCCGGTGTGATCTGGCAGGATTATCTGATCTGGTGCCTCATTGCAGGTATGACGCTCATCAGCTTTGGTGAAGGTATCAGTTTTTCGGTGCTGTACCGCTTTGCATTGATGTCATCGGAAGTTTCCAAAGGTACAGTGGCAGCCGCCGTTTCGATGCTGTTGATGTTCAGCTTCTTTATTATTATTGAACTGGTTCGGGTGATGTATGAGCAATACCATCTTTGGGCGTATGCGGTGGCCTGTTTTATTTTAATTGCGCTGTGGTTTAGTTTCCCTCGAGTGATGCTTAAAGAGATTTTAAAAGAACGCGTGGAGCAGGGACAGTTTTAGGAAAAGCTCCTTCTCCCTGTGGGAGAAGGCGGGGGATGAGGGTGTATCCTTGCTTGAGAAGGAAAAAAGTAAGAAGAGATGAAATTCTATATTTACCTCCCTTAACCCCTCCTGAAAGGAAGGGAATCTGCCGGTTTGAAATCAGTATTTTCTTCCAGTAGAAGATGATAAATATTCCGCAAGGTGAGAGGTTAATCATAATTTTACCTCTCCCTTGCGCAGCAGTGCTGCTCATCTCCTGGAAGGAGAGGCAACACGCTGGTTTGAAAGCAAATTTTTGATAAAAAATACTCCCTCTTCCGGTAGAAGATGAAAAATATTTCCTAAGGGATGAGAGGGGGTATCCTTATTATTCATTAAAAAGAAAATAGCCTTTTGATAAGAAACTATACTTTTGACTCAGCGATTGGCTGTTCAAAGCGCTTTAATTTGCGATCAAAAACAAAAGTGCCAAACGGTAAAATGGATGCGATTAAACCCAATATAAACATGGTAATCGACCATTTCTGTTTTTCGCATACAATAAATAAAACAATTAAAAACAGGATGAACAGTACCCCGTGCCCCATGCCGACATATTTCACTAAAATTGGATTATCCAGCATATATTTCATCGGCATCGCGATAAAAAGAAGCAATAGAAAGGAAATACCTTCCAAAAGACCGACAATACGTAAAGTTTGGATATTCATGGTCATGTTTAATTCAATGAGAATGAACCCTTGAGTGTACTTAATATTGTCGCAGCGGTGAATCAAAATTTGATGTATTTATAAAATATATCAACTACTTATAACCAAGCATTTAGCTCGGATTATTTTATTTCCTGAGCCCATAACCCAGTTCTTAACTTTAACAGTTCAGGCAATGTTTCGAGTAACAAACTGATCTGTTTCAGTACCAGCAATAAATCTTCAGACAGGTTTTCTTGCTCACTCATCTGTTTAATTTCATTGAGTTTGTCTCGAATTTTTTCTACTGCCAGAGGCTGTTGCTGTAACAGCACGCCAAAGAGTGTGTCTTTACACCATAGCATCAAATCCAGCACTTGCGCATCCTGTACCTGTTCGCGGTGACTACCCAAAGCCGAGATATAGCTCAATTGGCTATGGCTATAGACTAGATAACGAAAGGCGCAATGGATCAGCGTCTGGTTGGGATTGGGTTCGGTACTGAGACTGGAAATCATGCTCGACAGTTCAATCTGCGCATTGTGGGCAGTACGACGCGCACGACGGTAATCCAGACTGTTATTTTTACCGAACTGGTACTGCTTTACCACTGCATCGAAATATTCCAAGGTGGCTTGATTGCTCTTTTTGATGGTGCTGGAAATATTGCGGAAGTTCCAGTCCGGCCAGATAAAGCTGACTGCAAACCAGGCAATCAGACAACCTAAAAGGGTATCAATAATGCGCGGTAAAATGATGGCATAACCGGCACCTTTTAAATTGAAAATCAGCAGTACCATTAAAGTAGCCATCAGGGTTGCCATGGCATATTTTTTGGAACGCAGATAGAAAAAATACACCCCAAAAATAATGCTTAGCACCAGTTGACCTTCGATACTCGGCACAAAATACAATATTGGAATACCCAGCAATACACCTAAAATCGTGCCTAAAGTCCTTAGTTTTAAACGGTTTTTAGTAGCGAAATAACTGATCTGGCAGACGAATAAACTGGTGAGTAAAATCCAGTAACCATTTTTGGCAAATGGCAATAATGAGATGGCATAACCCACCGCAAAAACAAAGGCAATCCGAACTGCGTGCCGAAATAGCGCTGACTTGGGAGTAAGGTGCTGTTTCAGCTTGAGCCATAAATCCGGCAGGTCATGAATATCATCATCCAGCAGATTTAGGTTTTCCTGATGCTGTAAATAATTCTGACGATAATTGTTCTGTTCATGACTTAAATTTAAAAACTGTTCCTGAATTTTTTTCAGATTGCGCAAAATCAGCAGCAGGTTTTTCACTTCCAAATTCTGCGGATTTTCAGCTATCCATAAATTAATCGAGTTTTCTAAATTGGCAATGGCAATATCCGTGTCTGGATTGGATTGATAGCTTTGATGGCTAAGAATATCCTGCGCCAGATTCTGACACGAAAGGGCATGCAGTT
>DKLL01000080.1 GCA_002455755.1 Acinetobacter sp. UBA6641 | reverse complement strand
GTCTCGGTGACAACGCCTTCGAACTCGATGAGTTCCTCTTTATTGGCCATAGCCTACCTGAATGAATAAATTGGAAAGGCGCAAATTATAGTCAATTTTTTTGCATAAAACAAGGCGGAATGCGGCTTTGCTCGTTCATCTGTCAGTTAAATAAGCGAACTCTCTGTATAAAGATTTTCTGTAAAAAGCGCATTGTTCTGTTGTCAGTTTGGTCAATCACAGTTAATCTAAAATCAATCTTTTTAAGTATAAATGAAGAACATACAAGGAAGGTCTTTGCGTGGGTCAGCTAACGGATGCATCAGTTGTTTTACGATTGGGTTATCAAGCCATTCGTCGTGCAGGTTTGCCAACTGAAGAAATTTTAATGAAAGCTGGTGTAGCCTTAAATCAGGTCGAAACCAATGATCGTACCCCGCTCAGTGCCCAATATGCGTTTTGGGTGGCTGCGGAAGAGGTCAGTAAAGATCCTGATATAGGTTTGCATTTGGGTGAACACCTGCCTTTATATCGTGGTCAGGTGATCGAACACCTGTTTATTTCCAGTGAAAACTTTGGTGAAGGGCTGAAGCGCGCACTGGCCTATCAGCGTCTGATCAGTGATGCCTTTCATGCCACACTGGTAATTGAAGATGACCGCTGCTATTTAACCAATGGCGAGCAACCTTGGGGCGAAAATATCGTCAACCGTCATTTTTCGGAATGTGCGCTTTCAGGTGTATTGCGTTTTTTCAAATTTATTACTGAAGGTCGTTTTCAGCCGATCTATATCGATTTTAACTTCAGTCAGGGCGCACCCGATGATGAGTATTTCCGGGTCTATGAATGTCCAGTCAGCTTGGGGCAAAAAGAAACCCGTTTATATTTTGATCCTGCGATTTTAGATTACCAGTTATGGCAAGCAGAGCCGGAACTGTTGCAGTTACATGAGCAACTGGCAATTGAAAAGCTGCAAGAGCTAGCGCGTTATGATCTGGTTGGTGAAGTGCGCCGCGCGATTGGTTCGACTTTAGAAAGTGGTGAAACCACTTTGGAAACCGTAGCCACGCATTTAAATATTACGCCGCGCCGTTTACGTACCCAGCTGAGTGAAGCCAATACCAGTTTCCAGCAGATCCTTTCGGATTATCGTTGCCGTCTGGCTAAACAATTATTGGCCNNATAAATTATTGGCCAATACAGCGGAAAGTGTAGAACGGATTGTTTATCTCACTGGATTTTCCGAGCCGAGCACTTTTTATCGTGCCTTTAAGCGCTGGACCAATGAAACACCGGTGGAGTATCGTAAGCGCAAGCAGCGTTAAGTTCTTTGATTAAAAAATTCCCCTAAATCCCCCTTTGTCAAAGGGGGATTCTTCTAAACGCGTTTATAACGCGAGGAATTTTCCCCTCCTGTTAGGAGGGTTTAGGGGAGGTATTTATTTTTAAATGAACATTTCAAATTTAGAAGATATTTTTTATTCCGGCATATTGAGCCAGTGCGGGCCTAAAGGCATTTTCGGCAGATCGAATTGCTCGGGATAATCGGCATGGATGAAATACAAGCCATCCGGTGGAGCTGTGATTCCTGCTGCTTTGCGGTCTTCAGCGGCAAAAATGCTATCAATATGATCAATATCATACATGCCCTGACCAATTTCCAGTAAACAGCCGATGATGTTGCGTACCATATGGTGCAAGAAGCCATCTGCCTGAATATCCAGCACCAGATAGCAACCATGCCGAATCAGGCGACAATGCTTGACATGACGCACCGGCTGGTTGGACTGGCAGGCTGCGGCACGGAAACTTTCAAAGTTGTGGGTGCCTTCAAATTTTTTTGCCGCTGCAATCATCTTCTCGACGTCCAGCGGATAGTAGGCGTGCGTGACCTGTTTATGCAGAAGCGCAGGGCGCTGCGGATTGTTGTACACCACATAGCGATAACGGCGTGCCTGAGCCTTGAAGCGGGCATGAAAATCGTTGTCCATCTGCTTGATCCACTGAAAGGCAATATCTTTAGGCAGCTGGCTGTTTGCGCCCATCAGCCAGCCACGAATCGGGCGGATGGCATGGGTATCGAAATGGGCCACCATATTGGTGGCATGCACTCCGGCATCGGTACGACCCGCACCGTGCAAAATGATCGGTTCATCGGCAATTTTGCTCAGCACTTTTTCAATGGTTTCCTGCACGCTTGGAACGCCAGGCTGCTGAGTTTGCCAGCCTCTATATCGAACGCCACAAAACTCAATACCGACCGCAAAACGTTGCATATTTACCTCAAATTACACGTGATCATGCCAATGAGCCTGCCATTGGTCTACAGCGTCGTATTGTAAATACATTTTTAGTGCTTTTGCATAAAGATCTGCATGTCCCAGACAATCACTCAGGATGATATTAGCTTGCAGTGTCCATTGGCTAATGGCATAACGCTGGTCAATTCCCCCAAAAGGCACTTGAGTGGTTAAAATCACCGCACAGCCAGCTTGTTGCAGTTTTTGAATGCAAGTAATCAGTTGATCATTCACTGCCAGATTTCCTGTACCAAAGCCTTGCAGAATCAGGAAGTTTGGTGGGGCCTGACAAATGGTTTGCAGATTGGCAATCTGCTGGACCAAATCCAGGGGCTGCATCATCAGGCTTAAACAGTTAAAGGTCGCAGCCTTGCTGATATCATCCTCATGGACGATATAGCTGGGGCTATGGGCAATAGGTTCGGCTGCATTGATTCCGCTAAAGGCATCCAGTTCTGTGGTATGAATTTTTAATGCGGTCTGGGCATGAACCAAATGATGATGAAAAGCCAAATAAACCCCTACCGGATATTTAACTACACAGTCCAATGCAAAGTTCAAATTGTCAATCGCATCGGTAAATTCGCGGGTATTGTCTCCCGCCGTATTTAACAGGGGATACTGGCTACCGGTCATGACCACATGTGCAGATTGGCCCAAAAAGCGTGACAGGACGGCGCTGGCATAACTGAGGGTATCCGTTCCATGAATAATCACAAAATGTTCAAAATGCTGTAGCTGAAGCTGTTGAATAGATTGAACCAGTTTCAGCCAGTCTGGGGCTGTACAGGCACTACTGTCCTGAATGGCCGGTGCAACAAAACATTCGATCTGCTGATCGAGAGGGAGAACATGTTGCAGTTTCGGAATAAATTGCCCGGCCGGCATCGGGCTGAGTGGATCACCAATACAGCCAAATGTACCGCCCATATAGATTAATGCTATTTTTTTCATCATAAAAAAAGCAGCCAAGGATGACTGCTTTATAGTAGATCGAAATCGCTTAAGATGCTATTTGATTGCGTAAATGATCTGCCTGCTGGCGTTGTTCAGGCGTATAGCCAGCCTCTTGCTCTGACAGTAATTCGCGTGCCGATTCCAATGCGCCGAGCTGAATGTATTGCTGTGCCAGCTCCAGATTCAGGTTGATTTCATCCACTTCAGTCAGCTCAGGGAAGGATTGAACCAATGGATCATTTTTATCTGCTTTGGCTGCAGATGAACTGATGGTGTTAATATCAAAACTTACACCTGAAGCTGCCTCTACAGTTGGCTCTTCAATCGTGGTCGCTGGCGCTAAATTAAAGTCCAAGTCTAAGCTTGGTGCAGCTTTTTCAACTGCAACTTTTGTTTCGGCTGCTGGAGTTTCTGCAACGGAAAAGTCAAAATTAAATTCAGGTTTTTCTGCTACAGTAGGTTCAATAGTAGCAGCTTTCTCGGTTTCTGCCTGTTCAGTTGTTGCAGTGTCTAAACTAAAAGAGAAATCCAGAGGCTGAATTTCCTGAACTGGAGCAGCTTCTGGCTTGGTTTCTGCTACAGGTGCAGGATCAAGATTAAGAGTATTAAAATCTAAAGGCTTGATTTCTTGAACTGGTGAAGGTGCTGCTTCGGCCGGTGAATCAAGTGAAAGACTGCTGAAATCAAGGGGTTTAATTTCTTCAACGACTGTAGTTTCTGCAGCAGGCTGATCTTGCTGTAACCGATCAAAGGCAAAATCATTTGTTGCAGCAGGTGCATCAGCGTGATTCATTAAAGCATCAAAATCTGCAGTATTCTTGGTTTCAGCAACTACTGGTTCAACTGCAGGAGCGATAAATGATTCAGGTTTGAAATCAATGCTATCTCTAGAACTTCCAGTCTGTTTTTCATGGGCTTCTTTTTTAGCCAGTGCCTGTTCTAGAAAATCGTTCAGTTCTAATGAACGTAGATGGTTAATCAGCTGGCTGATTGCAAATTCATCTTTCTGCAAGATGTGAATATCCAGCAAAAGTAAATACAACTCATGCTGTGAATTGTCTTTATTTAAAGCCTGGTTAATCTGTGCTTCAGCTGAGAAAAAATTATTTTCGCGAATCAGTCCTTCAATTTTATTGCGTACATCGGCAGCTAAAGGGGTGGTTTGTTTCTTCGTAACAACCGAATTTTCCACAATTTGAGTTTTTTGTGGTGACTTTTTGGCTGAAGCGGTTTTTTTGGTTTTTGCCTTCGATGCTTGTTCTGCTTGTTTACTTGCTTCGCGCTTTTTAAATACAACTGCGATCACTAATAACAATATAAACGGAATCACATAAAGCAGCATGTTGTTACCCCTTGCAGGATTGAGTTGTTATCAATGAACCCTATCCTAAAAAATCAAATTGTATAACACCTTAGTGTGTTGGCTTTTTCTGTACTTGTTGTGCTTTCAATTGCTGTTGCAATTGGGCAAGACGAGTATTTAATACTTGAATTCTGTGATCCTTTTGACGCAGTGCCAAATCTAACTGTGTTACGTTTCTCTGTAATTTAACGGTTTTTTCACGCGATGTCATAACTTTTAATGACAACTCGTTTGAAGTTTGATTTTTTTTCGTGTTCTTTTTAGCAGAACCGCTGGCTGAATCTTGTTCTTTCTCTGCAACCAGGCTCATTTCAGCCTGATTCAAGCGGTATTTGGCCTTAGCCGACTGATTGGAAGATTTGGCAGGTGCTTGGGCTAAATGGGCAACTTTCGCTTTCTGCTCTTCTTTGGGGGCACCGACAGTATTTAAGTTCAATGCAGCTCCACGGCGTAAACGATTCACGTCCCCTTGAATAAAGGCATGTTCATTATTGGCCTTGATTTTTTTCATGACTTCGTCGATCGGACGATTTTGTTCAGTGGCCACACGTGATGCAATTGCCCAGAGTGATTCATTAGATTTCACTACATGCGTGCTGGACTGAGCTGTAACTGCAGGCTGAGGCGACGGGGTAGGCGCCGTTTCTGGTCTGGTTTTTGGTGCAGCAGCTGCTACAGGTTCTGCTACCACCTTCGGTTTGGCCACTGTTTGTTGTGCCGATGCTGCATATTGTCTGACTAAAGGGTCTGACGAGATAGGGCTATTTGAACTTTTTGGAATTTTTATTTCTTTTTTTGTCGCAATTTGTGCCGGGATTGCATTCTTGGTTTCAGCTGGAGCATTTTTAGGAAGCGCTGCCGGCTGTGCAGCTGGTGTCGCCATTGCTGCAATGACGACAGGCGCAGTAGAGGTATTATTTAAACTCGGTGGAGCCGCTTTATTGAGCTTTAATGGCGCTTCAAAAGAAGTCTGGAATGCCGTCTGTGGCTTTTCAATCCGATATTGCGTACTTTCAGGCAGTTGTAAGGCAATATCTTTTTCACTGACAATAGTAATAGGCGTTAAAGGTTTTTCATTGCCTGAAACCCGTGGCTGAGCCTTTACCTGGCTGCGTTGCAGTGGTGTTTTGATATGCTGTAAACGGGTCGCATTGCCTTCCTGAATTTTAATGATAATGTTCAGTTCAGATTCAGTTAAGGGGCGGGAAGAGGTAATGGTAATCACCCCATTGCCCGAGCTATCACGACGGGTAAAGAAATTGAGATGTCCGGGAGGTTGATAGACAACGCCTAAAGTTGCGATATCTTCGACATTCGCCAAGCTGGCCTGGATTTGTGCCTGAGGATCAGCGTTGCGAAAATTCATTTCCGCATATAAGAGTTCACCTGCGGCAGATTGAACTTGGATAGGATCAATCGTAATCGCATGAATATTCTGCGAAGCAATAATGGCTAAAATGGCTATTTTCAATTTGTTATATACGGTCATCTTAATCTTTAGCTCGGTTTTTTTATCGCATTGCGAAAGTTATACATTAGCGAGGTGTTGAAGAATTGTAAAACATTTAACATAAAGGATACATAAAAAAAGCCGGTCAATTGTGACCGACTTTTATTTTCTCTTTCAATCAGCCATTAGGCATTTTTGTAATCAACCAGAATACGTAACATACGACGTAAAGGTTCCGCAGCACCCCATAGCAACTGGTCACCGACAGTGAACGCGCCCAGGTATTCTTTACCCATATTCAGTTTACGCAAACGGCCTACTGGAACAGACAGCGTACCTGTTACTGCTACAGGTGTAAGATCAGTCATTGATGCTTCACGTGTATTAGGCACAACTTTAGACCAGTCATTTGCATTGGCGATGATATCTTCGATTTCATCCAATGGCACATCTTTACGAAGTTTCAGGGTCAAAGCTTGAGAATGGCAGCGCATTGCACCGATACGCACACAGTGACCATCGATAGGAACAATCTGTGAGTTACCCAGAATCTTGTTGGTTTCAACCTGACCTTTCCATTCCTCTTTANNCCTCTTTAGACTGACCGCTTTCCAGCTGTTTGTCGATATAAGGAATGAGTGAACCAGCTAAAGGCACGCCAAAGTTCGCTGAAGGGAAGCCTTCACCGCGCTGTAATTGGGCAATTTTAGAGTCGATGTCTAAAATAGGAGAGCGTGGGTCATCTAATAAATCTTTAGTGTTGTTGTACAGGTAGCCCATACCAGTGATCAGTTCACGCATGTTTTGTGCACCCGCACCAGAAGCTGCCTGATAAGTCATTGAGGTTGCCCATTCCACCAGATTGTTCTGGAATAGACCGCCTAAGCCCATCAGCATCAATGAAACTGTGCAGTTACCGCCAACAAATGTTTTAGTACCATTCACTAAACCATCTTTGATCACGTTCATGTTGACCGGATCAAGTACGATGATCGCTTCATNNGCGGCATCAATCCAGTAACCATTCCAGCCTTCCGCTTTTAGCTTAGGAAAAATGTCAGACGTATAGTCACCGCCTTGACAGGTAATAATGACATCCATTTGTTTCAGACTGCTGATGTCTGATGCATCCATAAGTGCTGGGGCGGTTTTACCGCCAAACGCAGGTGCTTCACCACCGGCATTACTGGTAGAAAAATAGAATGGCTCAAAATGAGCAAAATCATTCTCTTCAACCATACGTTGCATAAGGACAGAACCAACCATCCCGCGCCAACCGACCAGACCTACTTTCATGCCACTTTGCCTCGGTGCGTAAAAAAATAAAAAGGGTGTTTGAGTGTATCAAAAGCGACCGCAACTGCAAGTACTACACAATGAAAACATCAATATTATTGAGCGGAATATCTTGTTTATGTTACATACAAAATTGATAAAGTTTTTTAACCGCAGATTGAATTAAAAAGATAAAAAAGAGTAGAGACTTATGATTTGGGTGGAAATCGTTACAGTTTTTGTCATTTGGCTGACATTCTGGTCATTAATTCCACGAGATGAATGGTGGATTCGAGGTGCTGATTTTCCACGCTTGCAAATTTTGGTTTTGGGATTTATTGCTTTAATCTTACTGCTGGTTTGGGATCAACCGTGGAATTTAAGCCGGGAAATTATTGTTATTGCCCTGATTGCCGCACTGGCATACCAGCTCAAAATGGTGCTTCCTTATACTTTTTTATGGAAGAAACAGGTTAAGCATGTTCGCAAATCTCAGCTTAACCCGGATAAGCAAATCTCTTTGATTATTTCCAATGTCCTGACCCCAAATAACAAATATCATTTACTGATTGAGCAGATTCACAAATATCAACCTGATTTGGTTCTGACTTTAGAATCAGATCGGAACTGGCAAAAAGCCCTTTCTGTGATTGAAAAAGATTACCCCTATCGCGTGCCTGTCCCTCTGGATAATTTATACGGCATGCATCTATATAGTCGTTTAGAGCTGAAAGATACCGAAGTAAAGTTTATTTTAAGTGACGATATACCTTCCATTCATACCACGGTAATTTTACGCTCCGGTCAACTGGTGCAGCTTTATTGTTTACATCCTAAACCGCCTAGTCCAACTGAAGCCAAAGATTCGACGCTGCGCGATGCCGAGCTGTTAATTGTAGGTGATCAGATCAAGGACCTGGATGCAAGCTGTATTGTGATGGGAGATTTGAATGACGTGGCCTGGTCACGAACGACCCGACTGTTTCAGCGGATCAGTGGCTTGCTTGATCCACGTGTGGGGCGTCACTTTGTGAACACGTTTCATGCCGATTATCCCTTATTGCGCTGGTCACTGGATCATGTTTTTCACAGTACCGACTTTGCCTTGGTTCGCATGAAAAGGCTACCTCATATAGGTTCAGACCATTTTCCAGTCTATGTGGTCTTACAGACGGGACGGGTTTTTGAACGGATACAAGAAGAGCTGGAGCAAACCGAGGCTGATGAACAGGAGGCACAAGAAAACATACAAGAAGGTATTGAAAAGGCTGAAAAAGAAGAAAAACTAGTTACAGATGAAATCGCCCAAGACTATAAAAATCAGATCAAGCAGGCGGATTAAATGAGAGAAAAGTGTACGAAATAGCTTACATTGATTTAAGTCAATTACGAATGGTTCTTTTTTATAAACTGCCTTAACCTAGACTCATCAGCCAAGGAACCGGGAAAGGAAAATCCCATTAAGGAAGATGAAATTTGTGGCTGAGAGAAAATCATCATGGATATGATGCAGCAAATGGATAGCAATAACAAAATAAAAATAATATTTGGAAGCACAACCTCATGTACCCGAGTTTTGCAGGATGCAGAACTCGGGTTTATGGTTTTGAAAAAGTATTCAAAATAATATTCCAGCCATGTATTTATCAAAATGTTAAGAACTTAAAATTTTTATTGTTAATTTTACTGAATTATCACGTGATGATTTAATCAACCATGGGCTGTGGCGGATCGGTGCCAGTCTGCACGATATCATCCACCCCATTTTTGGCCGTTGCTCCTTTGGTTAATGGCACGATTTCGAGTGTAAAATAGGGAAGACGGTATGATTTTCGACAATATCAATGCTTGCTTAGATTCATGAAGCAAAGATATTGAAAATATATCAAGCGAATGATGGGTCATTTGCCCAGAGACCAGTTCAGTTTTGACGGCAGCCTTAAAACATACATATAGCCTGGCTAACGCTAGACAGAATAGACAATTGATTGGTTTAGGAAATGCCATCTCTGATGGATACCTAGTAGCATATTTTCCATATTAAAATTTTATCAATCCATGGGTTTTGTTTGGACAGGACAAACTGAAGCGATCTGGGGTTATGTGGGCATGGAACATTAAGGCTCCAGAGAGATCCAATAGTACGAATGTTGCCTGGTTGTGTTCAGGAGTTGTATTTCTGGGAAAGTAGTCAATTTACATGCAAATCCTATATGACTTTTTTATAGTTGGTTTTAGTGCCTTAGTCTGCCAATCAAATTGTCTTCATATTCTGTGATTGTTTGCTGACATGAAAGCTTAAAATTATCGTGTTTAAGTTATAAACGTTCATTGCCGCAGTTTTGCAATAGAGTCGAAAGGCATCTGTGTAAGCTAAAACCTTGGTTACCCATATACAACGTTGTTATTGTGACGGGTAATGTGTGCATCCTTGCCACACCCATGGAGCCAATGCCTATTAAAATCTGGTTTTAATTCTGGTATTAGGAATCATTTGTAGCTATAGAAGAAATTTGATAGATAAAGCCTATTTCAAAACTTGCTTATATAAGTTAAGTGTCTGATCACACATCTCTTTTAGCCTAAACATTGTGACTGGCTTAACTTGCTGAGGTTTATCCATATGCTGCTGAACTGCATTTAAAAGTGCAGCCTGATCATCTACGGCAATTAAACCTTGCGGATAGACTTGCGATAAAATCTCCGCCACACCACCACGGTTCCAGCCAATCACCGGAGTACCGACAGATAAGGCCTCTAAAGCGATACGACCGAAAGTTTCCGCCTGATTCGATAATGAAAGCACCACATCACTAAAAGCTAGCCATTCACGGATATCTGAACGATGGCCGACAAAAGTGATTTTGTCAGTTAAGCCTTGATCTTGAATGTTCTCCTGCATTTCTTTGAGATAAGCAGCTTTTTTCGGATCGGCGCCGCCCACGACAACCGCATGCAAATTGGGATAGTGTGGCTGTAATTTTTTGACCAGTTCAATCAGGGTTTCATGGCCTTTCAAGCGGGTAATTCGCCCTGGAAGGCAGAGTAAAAACTTGTTTTCCAGTTCGGGAAAGTCTTTAAAGGTTTGATTCATCCATTGCGCAGTTGGTTGGTAGCCATGCGGAAAAGCAGCAGGATCTATGCCACGGTAAATCCGGACGATATCTTGCGTTGGGCAGTTTTTATAGTTGTCAGTGATGTATTTCACCACACTGTCGGATACTGCAATGACTTTTTCAGCCTGGGTCATAATTTGGCTATAACGGTTAATTGAATAGAAGCCATGCACGGTACTGATTAAATGTGGACGACGCGCAGCAGGAATGCCTTTTAAGGCAAAATGGGTCAGCCATGCAGGTACACGGGAACGTACATGCACAATATCTGGCTGATGCTGCTCAATCAGCTGACGTAGCGGGCGAATTTGCCATAAGCTCGACAGGGCTTTTTTATGAATGGCCAAGGTCAAATGCTTTGAACCTTCGGCTTCCAGCTGGTTTACCAGCCGGCCACCATTGGACACCACCAAAGACTCATGACCGTCTGCAACTAGGGCACGGGCGATCTCCAGAGTGCCGCGTTCTACGCCACCGCTATTGAGTTCAGGAAGAAGTTGCATCACTTTCATGTTTTTTGCCTTATATGTTCATAAAAGATGAATAATTCAAAGGTACATCATCATCTTAAACAATAAATTATTATTCGGAATTTACTATCGTGATAGCGACATGGATGTCGCTGTTTCGCTGTGTTACAAGGATGTAACATCAGCGGAACAAAGGATTTTTGCTTACTTTTCATCCCTGAAAAGTAAGGTATGCCTATTCGAAAGTATTTGAATATCACCTTAAATCGAGACTGTGTTTACTGCCATTTTAAAATCATTGCATCTATATCAATAGATTTCCTCAAAGCCTTCCGGACGGGTTTTAAAGCGACGATGGAACCACATGTATTGGGTCGGGGCAATACGCAGCTGACGTTCAATAATCTGATTGACACGGGTCGCATCAGCCACTTCATCTTCACTTGGCAAATTATCCACCACAGGTTCAATCAGTACATGATAACGCGGATCTTTTAAATCACCGGTACGATAAAAATATAAGGGCACCGGCACGGCTTTGGATATTTTCAGTAAACGACGATGTGCCGTTACTGTAGCAGCAGGTGTACCGAAAAACGGTGCCATCACACCCTGTTTTAAACCAAAATCCTGATCCGGACTATACCAGATGGCATGACCCTCTTTCAGATTGCGAATCAGGCCGCGCATATCATCATGATCAATCTGGTGAGCATAAATGGTGGCGCGGCAACGGTAAATCAGCATGTCTAACAGGGGATTGTTCTGTGGGCGATAAACCACATCCGGTTCGAAATACTGGGCACACAGGTAGCCACCGGCATCTAGCAAGGTGGAATGCGTACCGAGCAATAAAACCCCTTTGCCTGCAGCCTGGGCAGTTTGAATATGTTCCAGACCTTCAATCGTGACACGGCCTTTAAACCATTGCGGGCAGTACCACGCATTCAAGGTTTCGAAAATACCAATCATCTGGTCAACAAAAACCTGACGCGCTTGTTCCTGTACCTGTTCTGGCGTCCATTCGGGAAAACAGACTTCCAGATTACGTACCGTGGTTTTACGGCGNNCCCCAGTATTGAGGTAAAAGAAATGACCATTGGAATTTTCCGGGTGTGTAATCTGGCTGTTTACTCATAGTGACCATTTTTGACAAAAGTTTTTTTGCAAGTGTAGCATGAAGTTATTTTTTAAATAAAAAAGCACCTGCAACGTCAATTACAGGTGCTTTTATAGCACGGCTAAATTAATCGCCTTTGCTGAGATTCTCCAATTCTTCCCAGCGTTCTAATTTTTCAAGCAATTGCTCGTCAATTTCCGTGAGGCGATTTGAAAGTTTCATGGCTTTGTCTGCATCGCTCACAAACAGGGAGCCATCTGCCAGTTGGGCGTTAATGTCAGCCTGCTCTTTTTCAAGCGCTTCCATTTCAGCCGGTAGCTGCTCTAAAGCACGCTGATCTTTATAGCTGAGTTTGACTTTTTTCGGGGCAGTCATTGCAGCGGCAGCAGCTTCCGCTTTCGCTGCGGCTTTTTTAACAGCGGATTTTTGGTCGACGACCGTTTGGTCTGGACGTTGTTCCAAGTAATCCTGGTAACCACCGATGTATTCATCGATATTGCCTTTACCATCAAATACCCAGGTCGATGTCACGACATTGTCCATAAAGGCACGGTCATGCGAAATCAGCAGCAAGGTGCCTTTATAAGCACTAAGCATTTCTTCAAGCAGCTCCAACGTCACCATATCCAAGTCATTGGTCGGCTCATCCATCACGATTAAATTGGAGGGTTTAAGTAATAACTTGGCTAAAAGAATACGGTTACGTTCACCACCGGAAAGCGCTTTTACTGGGGTGCGTGCACGTTCCGGAGAGAACAGGAAGTCTTGCAAATAGCTATAGATGTGACGACGGCTGCCATTCACGTCAACATGGTCAGACCCCTCAGAGACGTTATCTTTTACAGACTTTTCAAGATCTAAGGCATTGCGCAGCTGGTCAAAGTAGGCAACTTCAAGTTGCGTCCCGGTTTTAACCACGCCGCCATGTTCTTGCTCCCCCAAAATGGCTTTAATTAATGTGGTTTTACCTACACCGTTATCACCGACCAGGCCAATACGGTCACCCCGTAATACCAATGCCGAGAAATCCTGAATGATCGGTGTATTGTCGCCAAATTGAACACTGAGGTTTTCAATTTCAAAGACCACTTTGCCTGAGCGCTGTGCTTCCTGGGTCGCCATTGCCACTTTACCTTGTTGTGAGCGACGTGCTTTTGATTCTTCACGTAGGGCTTTTAAGGCACGCACACGACCTTCATTACGGGTACGACGTGCTTTAATTCCCTGGCGAATCCAGACTTCTTCTTCAGCGAGTTTTTTATCAAACAAAGCATTTTGTTTTTCTTCGGCTTCCATTTGCTGAGCTTTCAGGTCGAGATAACGTGAATAGTTACCTTCATAGCTACGCAAAGTACCGCGATCCAGTTCTACAATCCGAGTGGCAATACTGTCGACAAACGAACGGTCATGCGAAATGAACAGCAAGGTTAAATTATTTTGATCGAGCAGGAATTTTTCCAGCCATTCAATGCTTTCAACGTCCAGATGGTTGGTTGGTTCGTCTAGAAGTAAAACATCAGGTTGCATCAGCAAGGCACGGGCGAGCAGTACACGACGTTTACGGCCACCGGATAAATCGGCTAAATCTGCATCCGGGTCTAAACCCATTTTGCTTAAAATTGAATTGACTTTGGTTTCAAGCGCCCAGCCATCAAGCTGATCCATTTGATGTTGTAGGTGGCCCATACGGTCACAGGCTTCCATATCTCCCAGAACACACGCGTCACTCGCTTCATGGTATGCTTTGAGTACTTCTGCAGCTTGACCTGCACCCTGGGCAACAATGTCGGCGACTTTACCGGAATCCATCGGTACATCCTGAGCCAGCATCGAAATGGTGATGCCATTTTGTAATGAAACTTCGCCGCTATCAGGCAGTAAACTTCCTTCGATGAGTTTAAGTAAGGTAGACTTACCCTCACCATTGCGGCCAATCAAACAGACTCGTTCACCGCGTTCCAAATTAAAGTTCGCGCCGTCGAGCAGGGACGGTCCGCCAAACGCAAGTTGGACATCCCTTAAAGTAATATAGGCCATACTGTTTCCTGAAATCCCCAATGAGGACTTAAAATGACTAAACAAAAAAATCTTAATGATCAGGCGTCATTTTCCGCACACTTGGAAGATTTGCAAGTCCGAATTACATTTTTAGATGATTTAGTTGAACAATTAAATGATCAGGTAACGCGTCAACATATTGAAATTATGGACTTAAAGAAGCAAATGCAGCTACTTTATCAGCGTGTAGAATCTGCAGATTTGTCTGAGGGCATTGCTGCCTTTGATCCCCTGGCTGATCGACCACCGCATTATTGAGCTTGATCAAGATATAAATTAAAGCCCGGGTCTTATACCTGGGCTTTTTATTTGAAAAAGAACTTAACTGTTCCTTCTGTATGAAATTACTCCTTTACAGGCAAAACATTCAGCGTGAGTCATGACACTGAATAAAAGCCAAAAGCAGACAAATATTTGACCTTTATCCTGGTTACCGTTCTAATGCACGGCATCTGCCTAGCTGAACTGTCTATTTGAAGATATGAGTGATAAAGTCGTTCTTCTCGATCTTGAAAATAATATGCCGACTGCGCAATTGCTGCGTAACATCATTCCGCACTATGCCGCAATTTACCTGTTTAATTGCCAAGGAAAATTTGAATATTCTCTGGAAGATTTAACTGAGTTTTCAAGTTGGGTCAGCAGTGGACAGGTGATTATTCTGGAAACTGCGGAAGTTGAGCACAAAGACTTTGAATATGCCGTAGTAGTCGGGCAACTGATTGCACTGCTAGATGCCGAAACGCCAATTGAGTTGATCTCTGCCATGCCAAGCAGTGAAATTCTGCTCGATATGATGCAATCTTCAAACCTGAACTGTAGCCTGATTCAGATTCAGGCGGAACAACCGGCGTTAAATCCAAAATATAAAATTCCCAGTGTCGAGACGATTCTGCAAAAACCGGATTTGCTTTTGGTGAAAAAGTATTGCGATGCTTTGGGAAAAATGAAAGGTAAACCAAATACGCTAGAGAAGTTGAAGAATTCGCTGGCGAATATTTTGCAACTGTCAAATGATCAGCTTCAGCATTTCACGGGCTTATTGATTAATTTAAAAATTGTGAAATGTTTTGATGAGCAAATCAGCTTTCGTAAAAAAGTCATTAAGCAGTGGATGCAGCTGGATTTAGAGCAGAAATCGTCTATAGAGAAAAACCCTGATATTTCCTCTGTTTTTGCAGAACTCTCCCCTGCATATTCTTCACCAGAAGTCGAGGCAGAGCAGGCCAATACGCTGCATCATGCACAAAAAGAGTTATTTAAAAACTTTTCCAAAATTGATCCTGTTCAGGTGATTATGGCGCAAAAATTACGCGAATTAAAATCAGACAAGCCCAAAGACATTTATGCCTTGCGTGATTTGCTGGAGCAAATGTTTCCCAAATCGGATGTCCGATTATTGCTTAAAGAATTGATTGAAAAAGGATATATTTACTGGAATGGTAGTGAAATATTATATAGTCATGAGCTGTTCTTGAATTAATTTCATCGCATGAGGGGAAGCATGAAAAAAATATTATTACTTGATATTGAAAATTTACATAAGACTGAAAATGAGTTACTGACTTATTTAAAACAATATTCTTCGATATATTTAGTTTACGCTAAGTCTCCAATTAATTTTAGTTTGGATGGTTTAGTAAAGTTATCTCCATTTATCATGAACGGAAAATTAAAATTTTTAAAAATGCCAAAGATTGGTAAAGATGCAGCAGATTTTGGATTAACATTTATAGCAGGTCAACTTTCTACACAAGTTTCGTCTAAAGACTTTAGTTTTGATGTAATGTCTAATGATCACTCAATGGAGTATGTTATTGATTTATTGAAAATAGCTAAATTTGAAGCAAAAATTATTCATGAGAAACCTTTAGTTTCCCCTCATGTCGTAAATGAAGTTAAAGCTGAACAAAATGTTGATGATTTAATTTTTCAATATTGTGAATATTTAACAAAAAATGCCGCTAGACCTGCAAAGTTAGAAAGTTTATTAAACTCCCTAAAAGCGATATTAAAAGTGAATGATGATGTTGCTAAGGTCTTGGTCGAGATATTAAAAAAACACAAAATTATCCGTTTGGATAATGGAAAACCATTTTATCAAGATTTGAGTTTGCAGAAGTATTTGAAATCGAATATGCGAGTTGCTGAAACTGCTGAAACTGCT
>DKLL01000100.1 GCA_002455755.1 Acinetobacter sp. UBA6641 | reverse complement strand
CCTTTCAAAAGTAAAACCTCGCTTACGCATTATTAATTAAAAATTTGTACAATGAGCGCGGCTATAAATATCAATATTGAAGTCATAAAAAACCACCTCACGGTGGCTTTTTCAATTTAAAAATTTAAGAACCTTGAAGCAAATAGCTACCAATCAAAAATAGCATTTGCAGCCCAACAACTGCCATAAAAAACATCCAGCCTTTCTTACGTAAAGTCGCTTTATCAATCGTTGTATATGTCACAGTTTTTGGCATTGTGTCACCTCACTTAGAGATTCAATCCTGAACTTATATTGAGTGAACCCTCTTTCTTCTATATTGCATCATCATTGTGCATAAAACACACAAATTATCTTTCACTCCAATATAAAAGCAAAATCCAAACCAAGTCCAGCGGGAGAAATAAAAATTAAATTAAAATTAAGCACAAAATAAAAAAGCCATCCGAAGGTGACTTTTTTAGCATCTTAGGGAAGATTAACCAATGAACTTACGTGCATTGCGGAACATGCGTAACCATGCACCATCTTCAGTCCATTCTTCAGGCTTCCAGGAATGCTGGATTGCACGGAAGTTACGTTCAGGGTGCGGCATCATAATCGTTGCACGGCCATCTTTTGACGTCACCCCAGTAATCGCTTCCGGTGAACCGTTCGGGTTCAATGGATATTGCTGTGTAGCATTACCCAAGCTGTCGACATAACGTAGGCTAACTTGGTTGCCTGCATTTAACGCCGCAATCTTGTCTTCGGTTGCAACCACACGACCTTCACCATGCGCAACTGCGATTGGTAAAATTGAACCTTCCATACCGTCTAACAGGATCGAGTGAGATTTTTCAACACGAACGTTAACAGCACGTGCTTCAAACACTTCAGAAGTGTTGCGGTGGAAACGTGGCCAGTTTTCTGCACCCGGAATCAGCGGCGCCAATTGCGACAACATTTGACAACCGTTACAGATACCCAATGAGAAGGTTTCTTGACGATGGAAGAATTTCTCGAACTGGTCACGCAGTTTAGGATTGAATAAGACTGATTTAGCCCAGCCGCCGCCTGCACCCATGACGTCACCGTAAGAGAAGCCACCACAAGCGACAATACCTTCAAAGTCATCCAGGCTAATACGACCAGCAAGCAAGTCGCTCATGTGGACATCGACAGTGTTGAAGCCCACTTTATCGAATGCCGCAGCCATTTCTACATGACCGTTTACGCCCTGTTCACGTAAAATCACCATGTTTGGACGACGTGAACTGATAAACGGCTCTTCAACAGGTTCATTCAAGTCAAATGTCGGCTGAGCAATAATACCTTTGTGGTTCTTGTCGGTAATTAAAGCAAACTCAGAATCAGCAGTTTCAACGTTGTCACGCAAGCGTTGAATTTGGTGCGATACTTCAGTCCAAGCCACTTGCAGGTCAGCACGTTCAAGAACTAAACCATTGATAGACAATTGGTCAGAATTGTTCACTGTACCTACTACAGAGATAGCATCTTTAAGTGAAGATTCAGCGATTTCTGCTTGTAATGCTTCCCAATCGCTAGATGCAATTTGCAGTACTGCACCAATTTCTTCGGCGAATAAAGCTTCAGTCGATTGATCTTCAAGTGCTACACCCAAACGTGAAGCAAACATCATTTCCGCAACAGTCGCGAGTAAACCACCATCACCGATGTCATGGTAAGCCTTGATCAAGCCACGGTTGTTCCAGTCTTGAACCAAAGCAAAGAATGCTTTGAAGTCATCGAAGCTATCAACGTCTGGTGTTACCGAACCAATCGCTTTATACACTTGCGCCAGGATCGAACCACCTAGACGGAACTGACCTTTAGACAAATCGATACGTACCAGTACTGAATCTTCATTTTTCAGTTCAGGAGTCAATGTTTTGCGAACATCAGTCACAGGAGCAAATGCTGTTATTACGCCTGACATTGGAGATGTTACAGACTTATCTTCGCCTTCATCGTTCCAGGTGGTACGCATAGACAATGAGTCTTTACCTACAGGAATGGCAATTCCTAGTGCAGGACACATTTCCATACCGATGGCTTTAACACCTTCGAATAGCGCCTGATCTTCACCTTTTTGACCTGCTGCAGCCATCCAGTTTGCAGACAATTTAATGTCGCTNNGCCATCGCTTCACCGGTGTAACCGACAAGGCTAGTCGTTGTTACCGCAGCATCCGCTACAGGAACTTGCCAAGGACCAACCATCTGGTCACGTGCAACCATACCGGTAATTGAACGGTCACCAATAGTAATCAGGAATGATTTAGACGCAACGGTCGGATTTTTCAGCACACGGAAAATCGCATCTTTCAAATCAGTAACTTTAGATGCATCGAAGTCATCGCCTTTGCGTTCAATCGTCTCGTAAGAACGGCTCATGCGTGGTGTGCCGCCAAGCATCACCTGCATTGGCATATCCACCGCTTTGTTTTCAAACAATGGATCTTCAACAGTCAAGTGACGTGCTTCAGTCGCTTCACCCAACACTGCAAACGGACAACGTTCACGTGCACAAAGAGATTCAAACAGGCTTAAAGAACTTGGACGAATCGCCAGGACATAACGTTCTTGTGCTTCGTTTGACCAGATTTCCATTGGAGACATGCCTGGCTCAAGCGATGGAATCTTACGCAGGTCAAGCACCGCACCCAATTCATGATCATTCACAAGTTCAGGCATGGCATTGGAGATACCACCCGCACCCACGTCATGTACAGACACGATCGGGTTGAAATCTTCCATGCGCCAGCAGGCATCAATCACTTCCTGGCAACGGCGTTCCATTTCCGGGTTTTCACGCTGTACAGAAGCGAAATCGAGGTTTTCACCTAATTTACCGCTGTCTACAGAAGATGCTGCACCGCCACCCAGACCGATCAGCATCGCTGGACCGCCAAGCACGATTAACAAATCGCCCGGCTGGATGGCATCTTTTTCTACATGGTCAGGACGGATGTTACCGTAACCGCCGGCAATCATGATTGGCTTGTGGAAGCCTTTCACTTCGCCATTGACCTTTTGTTCAAAGGTACGGAAGTAACCATTTAATGCAGGACGGCCAAATTCGTTGTTAAACGCTGCGCCACCTAATGGGCCGTCGGTCATGATATCCAGCGCGGTAACAATGCGCTCTGGTTTGCCGAAGTCCTCTTCCCACGGCTGTTCAAACCCCGGGATACGCAGGTTGGAAACGGAAAAGCCCACCAGACCCGCTTTGGGTTTTGCCCCACGGCCGGTGGCGCCTTCGTCACGGATTTCGCCGCNNCCTTCAATCATGATTTGAAGTGGAGATGCCATACGCGATGGCTTGCCGTAGTTTTCTTCCCAAGGCTGTTCAAAGCCCGGAATGTTCAGGTTAGATACCGTGAAACCAGTCAAGCCAGCTTTTGGCTTACCGCCACGACCTGTTGCACCCTCGTCACGAATCTCGCCACCTGAACCGGTCGCAGCACCGGCAAATGGTGCAATCGCGGTTGGATGGTTGTGAGTTTCCACTTTCATCAAAATGTGAGCAGCCTGGCTCTTATATTTATAAACGTGATGACCTGTTTCGTTATCTTTTTTAGGATAGAAACGCTGCGTGTCAAAGCCCACGATCACAGAAGCGTTGTCTTTATA
>DKLL01000115.1:38805-55760 GCA_002455755.1 Acinetobacter sp. UBA6641 | reverse complement strand
GATTACGCCAATACCAGCGTAAACGTTTTTCTATTTCAGGAGCATAACGTTGAACCCAACGGTAAATAGTCGTGTGATCAACATTCACACCCCGTTCGGCCAGCATTTCCTGCAGTTCACGATAGCTAATGCCATATTTACAATACCAGCGCACAGCCCAAAGAATGATTTCGCCCTGAAAATGCCGACCATGGAAAGGATTCATATGCTGCACCTTTAGCTAAAACAGTCTTCAGCTTACCATTCGTGGTTATTTGCAACAGTGCCGTTTAAAGTGCGTGTGATAAATAGAAGTGTAATACAGGAAAATGGTAAGGTTTATCAGCCTAGTCATCTGTCCATTATGTAGAAAGAGCAGCACTTTAATGTTTATGCTGTTCCAATGTATTACATTCCGTACTTTCTATTTGTAACGTAATTTCAGTAATACTATGATTATGTTTTAGAACGTCTAAGGCCTTTTGATAGAGCTGATCTGGATCGCTATTAGGAGCAACTAAATGAGCAGTTAAATGAATGTTTTTTGAAGATATAGCCCAGACTTTCAACTGATGAATCCCTTCAACACCCTCTAGCATCAATAAATCATTTCTTAACGACTCAATATCAATCTCATCAGGAACCCCTTCAAGCAAAATATGGATACTTTGTTTTAATAAAACCCAAGTTCGAGGTAAGACCCAGAAGCCAATTAACACAGCGATTAAGGTATCTACCCACATCCACTGGGTAAAATAAATGACCACTCCTCCGATAATCACGCCTATCGATCCCAGTGCATCACTAAGGACTTCTAAATATGCGCCTTTCACATTTAGACTTTCTTGAGCACTCGCAGAAAGGATTTTCATTGAAATCAAATTTATGACCAAACCAATGACTGCGACAATCATCATTCCAACACTTTGAATTTCAGCAGGATGCGTAAAGCGTTGGTAAGCTTCATAGACAATATATATCGCCACCACAAAAAGCATCACTGCATTAAACAGAGCCGCTAAAATTTCGAATCGCTGATAGCCAAAAGTTCTTTTATCATCTGCGGCTTTTTTACCAATTTTGATAGCAGCAAGAGCAATAGCTAATGCGGCTACATCAGTAAACATGTGAGCGGCATCAGACAGTAATGCTAAACTTTGGGTAATAAAAGCAGCGACAACTTCTACTATTAAGAAAGTAGTCGTTAAACCCAAAGCAAACATTAATTTCTTACTATTTCCTTCAGTAACAACCGCATGGCTATGATCATGATGTTCTGACATAAAATTTTCCTTATTTAATCCATGATTAACAGAGATATTTGAGACAGACCCAATATCTCTGCTAAAAGTTGCTTAATCTAATGGATTAAGAAGCTTTCTTTTCATTCATCCACCGGTACAGTACGGGCAATAAAACCAATGTAAGCAGGGTAGAGGAGATAATTCCTCCAATAACCACTGTTGCTAAAGGTCTCTGTACTTCTGCCCCAGTTCCGGTTGCCAAAGCCATCGGGACAAACCCAAGGGACGCCACACAAGCGGTCATCAGCACAGGTCTAAGACGCAAAATTGCACCCTGCCACGTTGCATAATAAAGGTCATATTGTTGTCGCAACTCTTTGATAAAGGTGAGCATGACTAAGCCATTCAGTACAGCCACCCCCGATAGTGCAATGAAGCCAACCCCTGCTGACATGGATAATGGAATGTCACGCAACCACAACGCGATTAAGCCTCCACATAAGGCAAACGGTACACCACTAAAGACCAGTAAGCTTTCTTTGATATTATGGAATACAGCCATCAATAAAATAAAGATCGTCAACAATGCGAGCGGAACCACCAATTGCATACGCGCTTTTGCAGACATCAGATTTTGAAATTGACCGCCATAATCTATCCAATAACCGCTTGGTAATTCCTGTTTGGATAACGTGCTCTGAAGCTCTGTTACGAATGAGCCTAAATCACGTCCTTCTACATTTGCAGTAATAACCACTCGACGTTTACCATTTTCACGGCTGACCTGATTAATACCCAGGATATTTTCAACGCGTGCCACATCTTGCAGTTGGACTAAACCACCATTCGGCAATTGAATAGGAAGTACCGCTAACTGTTCAGGACTACGCTGGGATTCATCTAGACGGATGACAAAATCAAAACGCTTGTCTCCCTGTAAAATTGTTCCAACATTCTGGCCACCGACACTTGTAGCTACCAGATCCTGAATTGCTCTTACCGACAAGCCGTATTGTGCGGCTCTGGACTTATCAACTTCTACATTCAACAAGGGTAAGCCGCTGGTTTGCTCTACATTAACGGCTGTCGCGCCTGAAATTAATTTAATTTTCTGAGAAATCTTATTCGCTTCACGATTCAGAATTTCCATATCATCGCCAAATAATTTGACACCCACATCACTTCGCACCCCTGAAATTAACTCGTTAAAACGCAGTTCAATGGGTTGCGAGAACTCACTGTTATTTCCCGGCAATGTCGCTAAGAAAGTAATCATTCTTTGGCGAAGCTCATCAATCGTTTGTTTTGGATCAGGCCATTCATCATGAGGTTTTAACAGTACAACGCCATCTGAAATGTTGGGTGGCATCACATCTGTGGCCACTTCTGCTGTACCGGTACGAGCAAAGATCGCTTTAATTTCAGGAAATTCTTTCAACAGTAACTTCTCAGTATTTTCCTGCATTCTCAGTGACTGTTCTAACCCTGTACTTGGGGAACGCATTTGCTGAACAGCAAAATCACCTTCACCCAGTTGAGGTGCAAACTCGCTACCTGTTTGAGTGGCTAGCACGCCCGTAAGCACTAAAATACAGGCAGCCACAATAGTCACAAATAAACGAAGCTCATAGGCTTTATCTAAAAGCAGTTCATATTTGGTTTTAAGCCAATGCATCCAGCGACTTTCGGTTTCCTTGACTTCTCCAGTGACAAATAGGGCAACTGCGGCTGGCACAAAAGTGACAGATAAAATCATAGCCCCAATTAAAGCCAGTACAACAGTCATTGCCATAGGATGGAAAAGTTTGGCTTCTACACCCGTCAGGGTAAAGATAGGTAGATAAACCACCAAAATAATTAACTGTCCAAAAATCAGAGGACGACGCGCCTGTTTTGCAGCCAAGAAGACTTCTTTAAATCTTTCAGAACGGCTAAGTAAACCACCTTTCAGCTTCTGAGCTTCTGCTAGCCGACGGATACAGTTTTCTACAATAACCACTGCACCATCAATAATAATACCGAAGTCCAGTGCCCCTAAACTCATCAGATTTGCACTAATCTTCTGCTCTGCCATTCCCGTCAAGGTAAACAGCATTGACAGTGGAATAACGCAAGCCGTGATCAGCGCAGCACGGAAATTACCTAGAAAGAGAAATAAAATAACAATGACGAGGATTGCACCCTCAATCAAATTTTTCTGAACGGTTTTGATCGCCCGATCAACCAAATGCGTACGGTCATACACAGTCTCAATCACCACACCTTTAGGTAGCGATTGCTGGATCGATTGCACCTTTTCATCAATGGCTTGAGCAACGGTACGGCTATTTTCTCCCATCATCATCATGGCAATACCCAATACAGTTTCTTCACCATTATAGGTTGCAGCCCCTGTTCTCAAGTCATGACCAATTGAGACATTGGCGACATCTGCCACCCGAATCGGATAGCCGTTTTTATTGGCAATACTGATGTTCTGGATATCTTCAATCGTGTTTAAAGTGCCGGGAACACGAACCGTTAGCTGTTGTCCATTTTTCTCAATATAGCCAGCACCACGGTTTTCATTATTCTCTGTTAAGGCAGTTTGTAAATCAGACAAAGGAATTTGCAATTGTTGCAATCGGTTCAGATCCGGGGCAACCACATAGGTTTTATTAAAGCCACCAATGCTGTTGATCTCCGCAACGCCTTTTACGCGCTGTAATTGTGGCCTTACAATCCAATCCTGAATTTCACGTAAATCCATAGCCGAATAAGCGGTCCCATCCGGTTTTTTAGCATTTGGTTCGGCTTTAATCACCCATTGATAGATTTCACCTAAACCTGTCGAAATAGGTGACATGTTAGGTTGCACATCTTCAGGCATTTCTCCCATTGCTTCTTGCAAGCGCTGGTTGATAAGCTGTCTGGCCCAGTAAATATCCGTGCCATCTTCAAAAATGATGGTCACTTGCGATAAGCCGTAGCGTGAAATAGAACGGGTTTGTTCCATTTTCGGCATGCCTGACATGGCATTCTCGATTGGATATGTAATCCGCTGTTCCATTTCTAAAGCCGTAAAACCATTGGCTGAAGTGTTAATCTGCACCTGAGTATTGGTAATATCTGGTACAGCATCAATCGGTAACTTTTGATAACTATAAATACCAATAGCAATCCAAGCCGCAATAAACAGCATGACCCAGATTGCGTTATGGATAGAAAACTGGATCAGTCGATCAAACAGTCCTTCAGGTTTTACCGATTCGTGGTCTGGAATTTGAGGAGTTTCAGTGCTCATGTGAAGCCTCTCCTTTTTCCAGCTCGGATTTCAGTAAAAAACTGCCTTGAGCGGCATATTTTTGTCCCTGACTAAGCCCACTCACCACTTCAATCCATTGGCTCTCCCCAGATGATTGCCCTAATTTCACAGGTTGCGGACTGAATTCAACTTTTTGTCCATGCTGAGTGGCGACAAAAACCACATCTTTTCCATCGACATTCTGAACTGCGGACTTAAGTACCCGTAATGCGGTACTTTCACTCCGTTGTTGCAACTGTACGTTCACCATCAAGTTTGGACGTAATTCGGTTGCATTCGATTCAACTTTTGCTCGCACCTGAAGACGACCTGTTTGAATATCCGCTTCAGTATTTAAAGTCTGAATAACAGCTTGATAAACCTTTTCTGTTTGCAAGGATTTAAATTCGATCTTTTGATTCGGGGCTAAGCCCATAATTTCAGAATTTGGAACAATAAACTCAAGCCAGAGTTGATCTAACCGGTCTATCGTAAAGAGTTGATCGGCTAACTGAACATTTTCCCCGAGAACCAAATCCTTTTTACTGATCACGCCAGAAATGGGAGCTTTCAAAATATAGCGTCCGTTACTGGCATTCACTGCACCAAATGCACTTAAACGTGATTGGGCCGCTTGAACCTGAATTTGTGCCCGTTTATAGCTGTTATAAGCACGTTGATAGTCCTGTTTTGCTGAAATGCCCTGTGACCAAAGCTGACGCTCACGATCATAGTCTTGTTTCGCCAGTTCAAGGTTGGTTTGTTCAATTTTAAGATTGGCCTGCTGATCAACTAGATCAGGAACAAGCAACGCAGCCAAAGGCTGTCCTTTCTGAACTTTTTGACCGAGTTCTACATAGACATTTTCTACATGACCACTAAAACTCGGTGAGACGTGCGCTTGCTGGTCAGTATTCACATTCAGTTTGGCAGGATAAGAACTTAATTTAACCACCGGGCCTTGATCGACCGCTGATAATTGTATGCCCTGTTCCACCAGTTGCTTGGCAGTCAGGCTCACACCTTCTGCATGCTCTTCGGTTTCACCGCCATGTTCTTCTCCGCTTTCTTCCTCTGCATGTTCATCTGATGTTTCCGATTTATTCTTACCAGTTAAGATCAAAAAAATACTGAGGAGTACGGTAGCGCCGATAACCAAACTAATCAGTAGAGGTTGAGAGATTTTTCCGCTCTGTTTTTTTAAGCTGTTTTTAAGATCGAACATGTTAATTTCCCCCACCAATGACAGGCATGGCCTGTATGTCTTGCCATAAGTTTTGATTGATTTGTGCAATAGCATCTTTCGACATGACTTCACTTGGGCTAATGCCTAAGCTCAAACTTTCTGCTTCAATGGCCTTTTGCCAGCCATCCCGTAACAACTGGACTTTACGCAGACGGATGTCTTGTAATTGAAGCGTGGCTTGCTGAACATCGGTTAAAGCAAACTTGCCTGCCAAGAAACCTTGTAGCGTCTTACTTTGAACTTGAGTCGCCAAAGGAATTTGAGTCTCGTCAACGACTTTGAATTGCAGCTCTAAACCCTGCAACTCGGTTAAAATTGTGCCTATTTGCAGCGCATTTTGCTTCAGATAAAACTCTTTCTGACGCTCTAATAAGTTCATTTTTTCTTGCGCGATTTTTATGCCATTTTGCTGACGATCGAAAATATTAAGCGGTACACTGACTCCGACTACTAATTGATTTTGTGTGGAGTTTTCCAAGGATTGGGTGCGGTTGACACCTAGGTTTAAAGTGGGGTTAGGACGTGCCTTTGCCCTTAGTTGATCAACCGTTGCTTGAGACTCTAATACCAGTAAAGCTCGATATTTCTCAACGTAGTTTTCCGCTAAATATTCTTGAACCTGTTCATGAGTCGATTTTGGCCAGAGCTTTTGTGAAGAGAGGTTTACCTGCAATGACTTATCAGACGTACCCCATAAATTTGATAATTGTTGGGTGGCCACTTGTACCTGTAAGTCTGCCTGTCTAAAAAGACGGATATTTTCAGCATGGCTTAAACGTGCGCGATTTACATCTACTTGGGCAATACTGCCTGCATTAAAGCGCTTTTCGATTGCTTGAAGGTTTTCTTGGCTCACCCGAAGTTGTTCATTGACAATGTTTTTTTCAAGTTCAGCAATGGCCAGTTGTGACCATACATATTTCACTGCAAGCTCAATTTGTGCTTGATAAATCTTCTGTTTCAGCGCTGTTTTATCTGTAGAGAGACTGGCTAATTTTTGGTTTGCTCTTCGCTCACCAAAAATATCCAAGGGTTGTGATATGCCAATGGTAAGCTCTTTTTCATTATTTGAACCAAATCCCGTTTGTTCAACTGACAGTTCAGGATTTTTAAACAGCTTACTTTGCTGAAGATTCGTGGCATTAATGCTGTTTTGCGTTTCCCAGAAATTTTGGGACGCTTGATATTGGTTAACCTGCTCAATAGCTTGCTGCAGCGTTAAATCTTGAGTACTGGCGACTACGGAAGTACTGAAGCTGATCATTGCAGATAGCAAGATACCGCTACCTAAGGCTGACCAGGATAAATTCAGGATGGAGGTATCCTGATGTAATTTGTTTTTTGACATGAAAATGCCCCACGCATAATGAAATTAGGAGTGGTGGGCTTTTATAAGACTACCCCACCAATAGTAGGGGCAAATCGGGAGGCGGGGTTAATTGATTCAGATAAGGGGATTTATAAAAAGTTATTCCCAAATAAGTTGGGGTAATGCCGGTCTCAAAATTAGCTTTAAGCTTCAGATCATCGGGTGGGTCAATCTGAATCACGATTGTATTTGAGAAATGACTGCACTTTTCGTTAAAACAAACCTTCTGACAATAGTCATAGATTTCTTTATAGTTTTCTAGGGAATAAAGTGCTTGACGAGGACTATCACTCTTTTCGTCTAAATCGATTGGATTAGAGAGTATTGAATTGGGTATGTTTGGCATTTCATGCAGACAAGCAGCCTCTGCCACACTCCAAATATTCTGGAATGTGAATAAGAGTATCAATATCTGGATTAGAAATGTTTTTCTCTTCATACACAAATCTGTATTTAAAACACCAATCGGAAGCTAACCAAAGCTATCTAAGATCTGATCACAAAATTTAAGTCACCTTAATCTTTTTGCAGCCTTAAGTAAAGATATACAGAGTTTTTGAAAAAGCATAGGTCTAGATAATCAAGCTAGATTTTTTAGAACTCCACATTGGTCAATTGTACATAAACCATCACAAGTACCTCTTAAATCAGATAATTGTTCAATAAGCTTTTGTTGCTTGATTATATTTTCTCTGATAGCACTGACATGTAAGTCAATTAATTCATTCACATCTGAACAATTTTTCTTGGGATTATCTTTATAGGTGAGTAATTGACGAATTTCATTCAAACTCATATTTAAAGTTCGGCAATTCAAAATAAATTTAATTCGCTCAACATAGCCTACATCGTAAAGGCGGTAATTTCCTTCCGTTCTTTCGGGTTCCGGAATTAAACCTTCCTTTTCATAAAACCTAATTGTTAATACTGAACATGAGGTTTTTTTAGAGAGTTCACCAATTTTTAAATGCATTGAGTTGGTATTTCCAAAAAATCTTGACTCTATAGTAACTATAGGGATTCTAATATTCAAAGTTTATAAATTTTTTTAATGGGTATAATTATGAGTGGTTGTGGATGTAGTAAAGAAACACCATGCGAAGATAAGAAATCTCAACAAGAAAATCATCCATCAATTGCAGAAGCAAACAATTCAAAGAATTGTGATAATACGCCTAGCTGTTGTGGTGAAGAGGAAGAAAAAAAATCTTCATCTCCTTGCTGTAACACTTCAAACAGTTGTGAAGATACCGCTCAATCCTGTTGTGGTTCTGATCCCAAAGAAAATTTAAGCACTGAAGACGTTTTAAAAGATTCGCACTACATGAGTGAATACTTAGTTCCCAAAATGGATTGTTCTGCGGAAGAACAGATGGTTCGTATGGCGCTATCTTCAATTGATGGTGTTCAAAAACTCATCTTTGATTTACCTAACCGGTCTTTAAAGGTTCTACATAATCAAAAAGATGAAAATATAACTACCAAACTTGAAGCTTTGGGTTTTGGTGCAAAGCTTGTGAAGACTGAAACTTATATAAGCAATCAACAGGCCAAGCAAACAAGTACCTATACCATTCCTAAAATGGATTGCTCTGCTGAAGAGCAAATGGTCCGTATGGCTCTTGCAGATATTGAAGCAGTTAAAGGTCTTACTTTTGATCTTCCCAATCGAAAACTGAAAGTCTTCCATAATGAAGGGAGTCAGCAAATTACGGCCAAACTTGAAGGACTGGGTTTTGGGGCGAAACTTGATGAAACACAGCTTTCTTCAGGCGATATACCTAATGAACCTGATCCTGTGAGACAAGCTAAAGTACTTAAACTGTTATTAGGCATTAATGCTCTACTGTTCTTTATAGAATTCATCAGCGGAATTATTGCTGCGTCTACAGGATTGATTGCTGATTCTCTAGATATGTTTGCCGATGCAGCCGTTTATGGTATTGCGCTATATGCCGTCGGAAAAGCTGCGAAATATCAAGTGAAAGCAGCCCATTTCGCAGGTTGGATTCAGTTATTACTTGCTGTCATCGTGATTATTGATGTCATTAGACGATTCATGTTTGGAAGCGAGCCAGAATCAACGCTCATGATTGTTATTGGCCTGCTCGCACTTATAGCTAACGTGACATGCTTATATCTTATTTCTGGTCATCGAGAAGATGGCGCACATATGAAAGCCAGTTGGATTTTCTCGGCGAATGACGTTGTCGTAAATATGGGCGTTATATTTGCCGGTGTACTCGTGGCGTGGACGGGATCAGCTTACCCAGACTTAATCATTGGCATCCTGGTTTCTTTATTCGTGCTTAATGGTGCTCGAAAGATTTTGGCTTTGAAGTAAGAGTATCGAAAATGAATCTATTTCAAGTTAAACAAAATCAGATCGTCAAAATTAGAGATCTCAAAAAAGGTAATCAATACAGTCATACCACTGATCCCGTATTGGAACGGCTCCAACTATTAGGTTTTAGAGAGGGTGAAACTCTACAAGTACTCGCTAAAGGTGTTTTTGGCGGAGATCCTGTTTTAGTTCAAATTGAAACTTCAAGATTCGCATTAAGAAAGAATGAAGCTGAAAGAATTTTTGTAGAGTTAGTATCCAATGAAGATTAAGAACATTGCATTAGTCGGTAATCCAAATTGCGGAAAAACCTCTTTATTTAATACGCTTACTGGTACGCGACAAAAAGTTGCCAACTATGCTGGGGTTACCGTAGAAAGAAAAGAAGGTTCTTTTAAATTACCTTCTGGTGATGCAATACGAGTATTGGACTTACCCGGAACTTACAGTTTAAAACCTAGTAGTTTAGATGAAGAAGTCACCAGGGCAGTTTGTTTGGGCGAGCTAAAAGGTGAAATTCTACCCGATATTTTTATATGCGTTGTAGATGCCACAAATTTAAGCTTACATTTGAGCTTGGTTCTCGAAGTTCGTGCTCTAAATCGCCCTATGATTCTTGTATTAAATATGATGGATGAGGTCAAAAAGCGTGGTATTTCGATTNNGGTATTTCCATTGATAAGGATAAACTGTCTCAACTGTTAGGTATCCCTGTAGTTGAAGCTGTCGCAGTTAAAACAAAAGGAATTCAAGATTTAATTAATCAATTAGATCAAAAAAATCTTTTTATTACTCCTTATCATTCTGAATTAAGTCATTTTGAACAGGTCAAACAAATCACCAAACAAGTTATTTTAAATAATGACAGTGGTGATAAAAGAACCGCATTTCTAGATAAAATTTTTCTACATCCTGTATTGGGTTTAGTAATCTTAACTTTAACCATGTTTGTGATGTTCCAGGCGGTATTTATATGGGCAACGCCTTTTATTGAATTCATTGAAAATTTTGTCGCATGGCTCAGTGATTTTATTGGACCACTAATCCAACATCCTCTATTAAAAAGCTTGGTTGTGGATGGGGTAATTGCTGGTGCAGGTAGCGTGCTTGCATATATGCCTCAGATTTTGATTTTATTCTTCTTCATTTTAATGCTTGAAGAGTCAGGCTATTTACCCCGGGCAGCATTTCTTTTAGATAAATTAATGTCTAAAGCCGGGCTTAGCGGCCGTTCATTTATTCCTCTGCTATCCAGTTTTGCTTGTGCCATTCCCGGAATTATGGCAACCAGAAGTATCAGCTCTGAACGGGACCGATTAGCAACAATTATGATTGCACCCTTGATGACCTGTTCAGCAAGATTGCCAGTATATGCTTTATTGATCGCGGCATTTATTCCGAACCAATTAATCTACGGCTGGTTAAGTCTGCAAGGATTAGTCCTTTTTGGTCTTTATATGTCGGGAATAGTCTCAGCGTTATTAGTTTCAGTGTTTCTGAAATTGGTTCGAAAAGATAAAACTGAAAGTATTTTTATTTTTGAACTTCCCACATACCGAATTCCAGATATTAGAAATATTGCATTAGGCTTATATGATAGGGCAACTATTTTCTTAAAACGAGTTGGTGGCATTATCGTCGCACTGTCTATCTTGTTATGGGTGCTAGTCACGTTCCCTCAACCACCAGATAATGCAAGCATGCCGGCCATTAACTATAGTTTAGCTGGTCAGTTAGGACATTTAATTCATCCTATATTTGCGCCTATTGGGTTTACATGGGAAATATGTATTGCACTCATTCCTGCTATGGCAGCAAGGGAAGTTGTAATTGCTGCTCTTGGGGTGATTTATGCGATGTCAGGTGATGAAGATACAGTAACTCAAAGTCTGTTAAGTCAAATTTCAGGCCCGGATGGATGGGGGTTAGCCACAGGTTTATCATTATTGGTATGGTTTATTTTTGCTCCACATTGTCTTGCCACGTTAGCAACAATTAGACGAGAAACAGGTAGCTGGAAACAGCCTGTCGTTATGGCAACTTATTTGTTTGCATTAGCCTACATCTTTTCATTCATCACATATCAAGTTGCGAGTAAGTTTTAATTAGCAAATGAATAAAAGAGGGGGGGAGCTAGCTCCCCCCCCTTTATTAAATTACTCGATGTAAGCGTGGGCTTCTGAATACTTTTATCTAACTATAACAACTACTTAAATGTTTAAATCTCTAGGTTTTGAATAGTCGAGGTATCAGACGAATATAGATTGGTAAAAAGCATAGTTCAACGATAGTCTGAGTCAAGATTACAGCAGGAATTATGGGCATACTTCCCGGAATTGCAAAAGCTAATGGAAGAATAACAAATGAATTTCTATATGATGCTGAAAAGGACACAGCACTAGCAGAGCCAGATTCTAATCGAAAAATACGAGCAATTATCCAACCCACGAATGGAGCAATAATGGCAAAAGAAATATAAATTGGTAAAGCTTGAAGAGCTGCACTTTTTGCAAGCCCAATTTGAGGCATAACTGATGCTAGGACGATAAACAAAACTAGGGCTGTGGCAGGTACAGGAAATAAGTTTAGGCTTTCAGCCACTTTTTCTGCTTGTTCATTTCTATTCCCAATGAACTGAACTATAGCTGCCATTGCTAAGGGGGCACTGTTGCAAATAGAGATTTGAGTCGATGAAGTTCCTTTTTAAAAGTGCTTAGAGACCGAAAACCCTGTTGATTAGACACACTTCACCCTGAGGCTGACCATAATAAAATGACGATGCTTGTCCTTTACGTAGTGCACGCATGACTTCAATACCTTTAATTGTGGCATAAGCCGTCTTCATAGATTTGAATCCTAATGTGGCCCTGATGATCCGCTTTAGCTTGCCATGATCACATTCAATCACGTTATTTTTATACTTAATCTGCCTGTGCTCAAGGTCTGGTGGACATTTACCTTCCCGTTTTAACCGTGATAAAGCACGTCCATATGTGGGTGCTTTATCCTTGTTGATCACTTGTGGAATTTGCCACTTCTTCACATTATTTAAAATTTTTCCAAGAAAACAATATGCTGATTTGGTATTACGTCTAGAAGAAAGATAAAAATCAATGGTATCGCCACGTTGATCGACTGCACGATACAGATAAGACCATCGTCCATTCACTTTTACATAGGTTTCATCAATATGCCACGAGCTCAGATCTGTAGGATTACGCCAATACCAGCGTAAGCGTTTTTCCATTTCTGGAGCATAACGCTGAACCCAACGATAAATTGTGGTGTGGTCAACATTCACACCCCGTTCAGCGAGCATTTCTTGAAGTTCACGATAGCTGATGCCATATTTACAATACCAACGAACAGCCCAAAGAATGATTTCACCTTGAAAGTGCCGACCATGGAAGGGATTCATCTGCTGTATCTCGAAATAAATAAGATATTTAGCTTATCATGTCAGCCTATTTGCAACAGTGCCTGAATACATGAGCAGCTAAATCACTCAAAGCCAGCATCTAAAACCATTTAACAAAATCTATGACTATTTTACTTTCCCTTACCTAATCGTCCTAGTGTATATCTTTTTTTTTGATTAGCTTATTCCTAAATCAAGTGACTTTAGGTAAGTATGATGAACGATATCCAATTTTCAGATTGCGCAAAGGCATGTATGAGCTGTTACCTTACCTGTGCCAGTTGTGCAAATGCCTGTCTAAAAGAAGAAAATCTGGAGATGATGCGAGAATGTATTCAGCGTTGTCTAGATTGTGCAGATATTTGTCAGCTCTGTGCTCGTATGCAGCAAAAAGAATCTCCTTTTATGAAAGAAATTTGTGAGCTTTGTGCCAAGGCTTGTGAATACTGTGCAGATGAATGTAGCCAACATGAGCATCAACACTGCCAGCAATGTGCTGATGCTTGCCGTGAATGTGCCGTCGAATGTCGAAAAATGGTTGTCTGATAAATAAAAGAATTAGTTGAGTTTAGGATTTACTCAATGAATAGCCAACGTGTTAGTTGTTAGTGGGTCAAACCACTAACAACGGCACTGTTGCAATAGGGATCTGAGTCGATGATTTTCCCTTCAAAAAAGCTTAGAGACCGAAAACTCTATTTACTAGCCAAACTTCTCCTAGAATATTACCGTTATAAAATAATGAAGCTTGTCCTTTGCGTAGAGCACGCATAACCTCAATTCCTTTAATTGTGGCATAAGCCGTTTTCATAGACTTGAATCCCAACGTAGCCTTGATGATCCGTTTGAGCTTGCCATGATCACATTCAATCACGTTATTCTTGTATTTAATCTGTCGATGGTCCAGGTCTTCAGGACACTTTCCTTCCTGTTTTAGTCGCGACAAAGCACGGCCATAGGTATGAGCCTTATCAGTGTTTATGACTCGTGGAATCTGCCATTTTTTGACATGATTCAAAATCTTACCAAGAAAACAATAAGCTGAATGGGTATTTCGTCTAGCAGAAAGATAGAAATCAAGAGTATGGCCACGTTGGTCAACTGCACGGTATAGATATGCCCATTTGCCATTCACTTTTACGTAAGTTTCATCCATATGCCATAAATGTCGATCTGTAGGATTACGCCAATACCAACGTAAACGTTTTTCCATTTCTGGAGCATAACGCTGAACCCAGCGATAAATTGTGGTGTGATCAACATTCACTCCACGTTCAGCGAGCATTTCCTGAAGTTCACGATAGCTGATGCCATATTTACAATACCAACGAACAGCCCAAAGAATGATTTCACCTTGAAAGTGCCGACCGTGGAAGGGATTCATCTGCTGTATCTCGAAATAAATAAGATATTTAGCTTATCATGTCAGCCTATTTGCAACAGTGCCGTTTCTGGTTCAAAGCCTTCACCTTTTCCTTATTTATCTCTGACTTCTTTAATGTAAAAACCCAATCATGAAGACTGGGTTTTTACAATATTCATTGTACCTTTAACAGCACTTCATCGGTACAGCATAAAAGTGTTACTGACCTGGCAATGAGGCGCAGTATTTAATACCATCCAGCATTTATAAACTGCGCTGATTTACACGCTTGGACAACTCTTCAGCCGATTCCTTGCGTTCAGAATAACGATCAGTCAGGTATTTGCTTTGACCACGAGTCAGTAGAGTGAACTTAAATAACTCTTCCATGACATCCACAATCCGGTCATAGAAAGCTGAAGGCTTCATTCGTCCATCTTCTTCGAATTCCAAGAAAGCTTTCGGAATTGAAGACTGATTTGGAATGGTGATCATCCGCATCCACCGCCCCAAAATACGCATCTGGTTCAGGCTGTTAAATGACTGTGATCCACCACTGACTTGCATCAAGGCAAGGGTTTTACCTTGGGTAGCACGGATTGCTCCTCCTGCAAGTGGAATCCAGTCTATTTGTGATTTAAAAATGGAACTCATAGAACCATGACGTTCAGGTGAACACCAGACCATACCTTCAGACCATGCAAGAAGCTCATGCAGTTCTTTTACTTTTGGATGCTCAGTATCCGCATCTTCTGGCAAAGGAAGGCCCCACAAGTGATAGATACAGATAAAGCACACATATGGAGGTGCTTTGTCACGGTTAAAATGGGAAAGAAAATGTCCACCAGATCTTGAGCACAGGCAGGTTAAGTATAAAAATAACGTGATCGAATGTAATCATGGCAAGCTAAAGCGGATCATTAGGGCCACTTTAGGATTCAAATCGATGAAGACGGCTATGCCACATGCATCTATTCAGATGGCATTAAACACCGATGATGTACAGACGAAGTAGTAGCAGCCGATCCTACTAAAAGAATAGCAAACGATAAAAACAGCGATAAGCATGTTTTTAACCACTGCATAAAAATAGACCAAAAATTAAGCTTTTTTAGTTTTACAGATTCGAAAATAAATAGTAATAATTCATGAATAGTAGCCGAAGCTACCATTCATGAATCCAAATCATACTATTTTAAAAAACTAATTCGATGCCTGCACCATATTTCCATCCCTTTTCAGACTCTGTTGCCTCTTGCATAGAAGTGGCTTTCTGTCCTTTTTCATATTGGTAAGCAACATCAATGAAAGGTTTAATTCGCTTAGTAATCTCATATCGGGTTTTGATACCAGTTTTTAGTTCTGATAAACCTGATTTTGCAGCATAGTTAGAATCATCGCTAAATATTACATCTGCTTCGATATAAGGTTGAGTAATAAGTTTCTGAGTTAAAAGCAAATCACGTTCTAATTCAAAACTTGCTCCCCAAAAATTATTCTCACCGCCATAAAGATATGCTTGTGTTTCAAAGAAATAAGGAGCTAGACCTAATATACCAATAACCCCATCCACTCGATCGCTGCTGCTGTTATTTTTATCTTCACTATATCTTACCCCAGCTTGTACATCCCAAAATGGGGCTACGTTACGGCTATAAAGTGCTGATACAGCATATTTTGGATCATTACTTTCTGACTTTTCCGAATTGGCTTCAATAAATAGACGATTTTCATCTGTTCCAATTAAAGTTTCAAACTTTGTTCCTAGGTTGCCCTTACCGTCTTCATCAACCATCCATTCATTTTCAAATTTTGTCGTTTGATAAATTTGTCCACCATGTTCTTTAAGATGATTGTCATGAGGTGAGTTAGAGTTCTCAAGCGCAATCTGGACACTCTTATCCCCCATATCCGCATTTTCCATTGAATAATATTCTGGATAACGCTCTTGAAGGGAATACTTTAATCCTCCAGATTCCTGTAAAAGAATTTTCATATTTTTTGTAATATTACTGTCTTGTACAGGAGTTTCATTTTTAGCGAACGTTAGATTTGATAATCCAAATAGCGCAATCATCAAAGTTGTTTTTGAAAACAAATTATTAGTGATGTGCATGTGGATTTACTCCCTTCTCATTTACTTGGGACTGAGGAACAGTCTTTGTAGAATTACCATCTTCCACTTGAGCTACAATGAGTTTATTCATCATTCCTGCACTCATATGGTAAAGCAGGTGACAATGAATAGCCCACTCACCTAACTCATCAGCTGTGAGTAGAGTGGTTATCGTTTTCCCAGGTGGAACAATTACCGTATGTTTGTTTGGCATATTGCTTGGATCCTGACCATTCTCAAGCTGCATAAACATGCCATGTAAGTGCATTGGGTGAGCCATCATACTGTCATTGACAAATTTTAAGCGAATACGTTCACCATACTTCACCACTAGTGGGTCGGCTTCATTAAATTTTTTACCATTTATTGTCCAAATATAACGCTCCATGTTTCCACCAAGACGGATCTCTATTTCACGTTCAGCTGCACGAGTGTCTTTTTGAGGATCTAACGATTGCAAATCACTATATTGCAATGCTTTATTACCTTCAGGTGTTGAAGCATTTGCCCATCCAAATACGGTATTATCATTCTTGTCTGAAGCCGCCTTAACAGTAGCGCTATTCATCGGCATATCATGATCCATACCTTTC
>DKLL01000115.1:0-38674 GCA_002455755.1 Acinetobacter sp. UBA6641 | reverse complement strand
CCTTTCATAGAAGACATATCGTGATTCATATCTTTCATAGATGACATGTCATGGCTCATCCCCATATCTTCCATAGTTAATAAAGCACGAGGGCGAGATTTAGGCATCTCAATTTGTTTGACTGCTGGGCTGCTTTCTTCATGTAATGTTCCCACTGAAAAACCGGTACGATCAATAGATTCAGCTTCAATTTGGTAATGTGCTTGTTTTGGTTCCACAATGACATCATAGGTTTCAGCAGTACCAATACGGAACTCATCTACAGGAACGGGCTTTACAGGTTGACCATCAGCACTGACTACAGTCATTTTTAGGTTTGGAATGCGTACATCAAAGAATGACATAGCGGAAGCATTAATAAAACGAAGGCGAACTTTTTCACCAGCTTTGAAGTTACCGGTCCAGTTTTGCTGAGGTGTTTTGCCATTCATTAAAAATGTATAACCAGTCACATCGGACATATCTGTTTTCAACATCCGCATCTGATTCCACATAGAGCGGTCTTGCCAAGTTGCCTTTAATCCATCACGTTTAACTTGTTTTAATACATCGAATACTGTTTCGCGACGGTTCTGATAGTAATCTGCTTCTTTTTTAAGATTTTTCATAATTTGATCACTTGTTGAATTATGAAAATCAGAAAGCAAAACAACGTAATCTTTATCGGTTTTTTCAGCAGCTGTTAGTGGAGTTTTATCTTTAGGATAAATAACAAAAGCACCATATAAACCGTCTTGTTCTTGTCCTTTACTATGTGAATGATACCAATAAGTACCATTTTGGCGGACTTTAAACTTATATTCATAAGTTTTATTAGGGGCAATGCCATTAAATTTGTTAAATCCAGGTACACCATCCATAATTCCAGGTAATAATAAGCCATGCCAATGGATTGAAGAGTCCTGATTTTTTAACTTATTGTGAACACGGATAACGGCCTCATCACCTTCTTCAAATTCAAGAAGTGGTGCAACGAATTTACCATTAACGGTAATTCTCTTTAGCGGTTTTCCTGTGATATTTACAGTTTGTTCAGCGATTGTTAAATCATATTCTTTAACTGCCGCCATTACCCAAGTTGATGAAAATAAACCAACTCCAATTAAGAGTACATGACTTAACTTTTTTGACATTCTATCTCACCTTTAGAAAGGTCAAGATTGAAGTAATAAAGCAAATATTTAGTATAAACTTTAATACTTCTTTCTCGCTATTTATAAAATTATTTATTGCTACCAGGCATATTCATCTTTGAATGATCCATTTTAGAATGGTCCATATTCATCATAGAATGATCCATTTTTGACATGTCAGATGAGTTAGGAGACTGATGTTGACTATGATCTTGCTGAGTCTTGTCATCTTTTTCCATTTTACAAGGTTTTGTACAAGGTTTCTGTGCTTTTACCGTTTTAGTGGCACTTGAGGTTGATACATCTTTTGCCCAAGATTGAGTACCAGCAATTAAAGTTCCAGCACACATTAAAATTGTTAGACTACGACGCACTACAGTTTTCATAAGTTTCTCTAAAAGTTAATTTCTTGCTACTACAATAAAGTGAAGCACTGAACATCTAAGTGACTTGAAAATGACATTTTTGTAATCTATCTCGATCAGATGTTTTATAACGTTATTATAGTTTTAATGAATGACTTAGGATTCGGAAATGAGAATACTATTAGTTGAAGATGAACAAAAAACTGGTGATTATCTCAAGCAAGGTTTATCCGAAGCTGGCTATATTACGGACTGGGTTACAGATGGGTTAACGGGTAAACATCAAGCTCTTTCTGAAGAGTATGACTTAATTATTTTAGACGTGATGTTACCTGGACTAAATGGTTGGAATATTATCAATGATATTCGTAGCAGCGGTAAAACAATGCCCATTCTTTTTCTTACCNNCCGCCCGAGATCAAATCGAAGATCGAGTAAAAGGATTAGAGCTAGGCGCTGATGATTATTTAGTTAAGCCTTTTGCTTTTGCAGAGCTTCTAGCTCGAATAAAAACGCTCCTTAGACGAGGGCAACAAAGAGAAGATAGTAATATTATTAAGATTGCTGATTTAGAACTTGATTTGAGAAAACGTCGGGTAACGCGAGCGGGTCAACGCATTGATCTGACGGCAAAAGAATTCGCGCTTATGGAACTTTTTATGCGTAGACGAGGTGAAATTTTACCAAGAGCGCTGATTGCTTCTCAAATTTGGGATATGAATTTTGATAGTGATACGAATGTCGTTGAAGTCGCTATTAAACGATTAAGAAGTAAAGTTGACAGTAACTTTACTCCCAAATTAATTCAGAATATTCGAGGAATGGGGTATGTACTAGAGGTAGAGGATGAATAATAATTTATTCAGAGCGATCAGTTTCCGGATCGGTATCATTTTCTCATTATCTACTATTTTCATTCTAATTATTATGGGTTTGTTCATAAATAAATTAGTAATGCATCATTTTGAGACTCAAGACCGTACCCAATTAGAAGGTAAAATCCAGCTGATTCAGAATCTTATCCAACAGAATCCTAAAAACTCTCCAGAACTTAATCTTTATTTGAGAGACGCTTTAGTTGGACACCATGATCTTATGGTTCAAATAGAACGACCGACAGGTAAAGTTTTATTTAGTTCAGCACCTTCAACAATTAATACTCAACACTTAACCAAGTCAGCAAATAATTCATGGATTAAATGGAAAATTCAGGATAAGACTTATCGTGGCATGATCTACAACACGGATATAAACAAAAATACTGAGATACAATCTGTACGCATTATTGTGGGGATCGATACATCTGAACATCTACATTTTTTAAATGATTTTAAGCGTCAACTTTTTTACATTGGTTTAGCCGGTACGATTTGTTTAATGTTTTTAGGCTGGTTTGCAACCTGGAGAGGTTTAAGACCCGTGCAAAAAATGGCTAAGGTCGCAGAAGGCATTTCTGCCCAACATCTTTCAGAACGTTTAGAAGTTGAGCACACACCAACAGAACTAAAATCATTAGCAATTGCCTTCAATGATATGCTCGACAGACTAGAATCAGCTTTAGAAAGGCTTTCCGATTTTTCATCTGATTTAGCGCATGAAATTAGAACACCGATTAATAACTTAATGACTCAAACTCAAGTATGTCTTGCCCGTAACCGAGATATTGGTACTTATCAAGAAATACTATTTTCTAATTTAGAAGAATTTGAACGTTTGGCTCGAATGGTGTCCGATATGCTTTTCTTGGCAAAAGCAGAACATGGCTTAAATTTACAGAACTTACAGAATATTGACCTCATTAACGAAGTTACCGCTTTATTTGATTTCTATGACGCTCTAGCTGCCGAAAAAAATATGACACTTCAACAAACAGGATCTGGCAATGTAAAAGGTGATCCTGCTATGTTACGTCGAGCACTCAGCAATCTATTATCTAATGCAGTTAAATATGGAAATAAGAATTCTACAATACGCATAAAACTTCAACAGAATTTAGATAACACAATATTTTCAATTGAAAATGAAGGCCCTGAANNATAACAAAATCTATTCTTGATATGCTTGGGGCGACCATCCAGGCTGAATCCCTCAATGGTCGAATCATTTTTACCATTGTTTTTCAAAGTGAATCCATGCAAGGGGAATCATTTTAACTCATTTTTTGAACATCTTCTATTTACCCGAGTTGACCTTACATAAAGCTCAAACTGAGAGCCAGAGCTACGCCAGCACCTATCATGGCAATTGTGTAGCCAAATATGATAGCTCGGCCAAACTGTGCCCCCCCTGTCATCCATGCAATTGTCGCTTTGCTTAACATGTTGCTCAGTGTGGCCAGCCCTAGCGCGACAGCAGCCACATTTGTTGTTAAGCCTTCAGTACTATGCAGGCGGGCAAGTGAGACTAAAATAGCATCTACGTCTGCTAGCCCAGAAATAGTCGATAATACGAAGATGCCGCTGGTGCCCAACCATTGTTTTGCTGCCGGGACCAAGACTGCCATGACGGCCAGGAAAGCAGCGAAGCTGAATGCTGTCCCAAGATCAAAAGGAGCCATTGCTTCTATTGTTCGATCGTTGTTTTCAGCGCTGGTAATTTGGCGTTGTCTCCACAATGCCATACCCAGCAGAAGGATTCCCGCAATCATCATTGCACCACCAAAAGTGCTTAGCAATGCTGGCTCAATGACGCCTATCAGCACAACCATACGAAAAAACATGATGCCACAGGCAGCCAATGTTCCAGAAATAGCAGCACTGACCATGACGGGGTGCTGGCGTGTATAGCGTGCCAGTGCGACAGTTGCAGCTGTAGAAGATGCCAAACCACCCAATAGACCTGTCCAGAATATGCCTCTTTCTGAACCGGTAAGCCGCATGGCAAAATGACCTGCCAGAGAGAGTCCGGCAATCAGGATCACTGCCCACCATAACTGGTAAGGATTTAATGCAGCAAAAGGTCCCAGACCCGTATTGGGTAAGTAGGGTAATATAACGACAGAAAGTACCAGCAACTGCAGGGATGCGGTTAATTCACGATGCTCTATCAAGCGTAACCAACTATGTAATTTTGGCTTGAGATCCAAAAACACAGCGACGATTACAGCCGCAGTTAATGCTAAAGTAACATTACCATGGGATGCATATGCGCCTAGAACTAATGTCAACAGCATCGCAATAATTGTGGTAGCACTTAAATTACCGGAAATTTTTGCGGTACGAGCATAGGACACTGTTAGTAATAAGGAAAGCCCTAATACGGCCGCAACTAGCGGCCAAGCTCCGAAGTTTGGTTGTAAATGACCGAGCACTCCTCCGAGCAATCCTGTCAATGTGAAGGTACGTAGACCTGCTACNNTGCTCGGCTGCCCTCGGGCAATTCACGATCGTGCCATCCTCGTTCTAAACCAATGAGCAGGCCGATGGCGAGTGCTGCAACCAGCCCTGATACATCTGGTGGAAGAAAAGAACTCTCTATCATAACTTTTTATTTCGCAGGCGAAGGGCATTCGTGATGACTGAAGCTGAACTCAAACTCATAGCCAAGGCGGCAATCATCGGTGACAACAACCAACCGGTAAATGGATATAGTACGCCAGCCGCGATAGGGATACCCAAAGCATTGTAAAGGAAAGCAAACATGAGGTTCTGTTTCATGTTGCCGACAGTAGCTTCCGAAAGTGAACGGGCAACAGCAATCCCTCGTAAATCTCCCTTGACCAGCGTAACTTGGGCACTATTCATTGCAACATCAGTCCCGGTTCCCATAGCGATACCGACATCAGCTTTAGCCAAGGCTGGTGCATCATTGATGCCATCACCAGCCATAGCCACGATGCGACCTTCCTTCTGCAATTTGCTGACCAGTTCTAGTTTATCTGCGGGTTTGACTTCGCCATGTACCTCATCAATGCCTAGACGTGCTGCGACTGAACGGGCAGTGGTGAGACCATCTCCTGTTGCCATCACGATACGTAGACCCGCTTCCTTCAGGGTGGCAAGTGCTTCTGGGGTATTTTTTTTGATGGGATCGGATACTGCAAGCAGACCGGCCAATTCACCATTGATGGCTAGATGCATCACACTTGCACCTTCCGAACGCAGCTCTTCGGCTTGCGGAATCAGAGATTGTACCGAGATACCCAATTGCTCCATCAGTGCTGTGTTGCCCAAAGCTAACTGACGATCGCCCACTTGACCTCGAACACCAATCCCTGAGCCCGATTCAAAATTATCTGGTGTTTCAAGAGACAGGCCACGTTCGTGTGCTGCGTTTACAATCGCTTCGGCTAGCGGGTGTTCACTGCCTTGATCAAGACTGGCGGCTAAACGTAATACTTCAGATTCGTCAAAATCTGATGCGGCAACTACACGATCGAATACAGGGCGTCCTTCAGTTAACGTACCTGTTTTATCGATGATTAGTGTGTCAATCTTGCGTAGATTCTCAATGGCTGCTGCATCACGAAACAGCACACCATGAGTGGCACCTTGACCCGTCGCAACCATGATAGACATTGGAGTTGCCAAGCCTAGTGCACAAGGACAGGCAATAATGAGTACTGCCACAGCATTGATTAATGCATAAACCCAGCTTGATTCTTCTGGGCCGAATAGTCCCCATCCAAAGAAGGTAAGCAAGGCAATGGTCACTACAGCCATGACGAACCAACCTGCTACCTGATCAGCCATACGTTGCATTGGTGCTCTCGATCGTTGAGCTTGCGCCACCATCTGTACGATCTGGGATAACATGGTACTTGAACCAATTTTCTCTGAACGCATGATCAATGAACCATTGGTATTCAGGGTAGCTCCAATGACTTTATCGCCGATACGTTTAGTGATAGGTAAAGGTTCACCTGTCAGCATCGATTCATCCACTGAACTACTTCCTTCAGTGATTACACCATCCACAGGCACTTTTTCACCTGGGCGAATTCTGAGTAAATCTCCTACATGGACATGCGTTAGAGGAACATCTTCTTCAGTTCCATCAGGCAGGATTCGGCGAGCTGTTTTAGGAGCGAGCCCAAGGAGTGACTTAATTGCAGCAGAAGTTTGCGAACGTGCTTTTAACTCCAATATTTGTCCCAGTAGGGTCAATGAAATGATGACCGCTGAAGCTTCAAAGTAAACAGCGACACGACCCATGGAAATAAATGAGTCTGGGAAGATTTGCGGTGCAATGGTTGCGACCACACTATAAATAAATGCAGCTCCAGTGCCCAAACCAATCAGCGTCCACATGTTCGGGCTGCGATTCACAACCGATTGCCAACCCCGGGAAAAAAATGGCCAACCTGCCCAGAGTACGATCGGCAGTGACAACACTAATTCAATCCAGCTCTGAANNAAAGTACAATTGGGAGTGACAACACCAGTTCAATCCAGCTCTGAACAGCCATATTGAACAGGTTCATTTGATGACCAAACATCGCCAAAAAAGTCACGATGATGGTCAATGGCAGTGTCCACCAGAAGCGTCGGCGGAAATCACGTAACTCCGGATTCTCATCTTCCTCTAATTCAGGAATGAGTGGCTCCAGTGTCATTCCGCATTTAGGACAGTTTCCAGGATGATCTTGCCTGATTTCTGGATGCATTGGGCATGTATAGATGGTCGTACCTGTTGTGCTTGCCGCATTAACGTGTTGAACAGTCTGATGATGCTGTGTATGTGCATCGGCAGTCGTCGTTGCGGGTTTAGCGATATATTGCACCGGGCTGCTATGAAACTTTGATTGACATTTATCACTGCAAAAAAAGTAAGTTTTCCCCTTAAATTCCTCATGGTATTTCGATTCTTCAGTGACGGTCATACCACAGACTGGGTCTTTCAGTACGTCTGTTGTAGCCTGTGCCATATGGTCCTGGTTATGATTTTTTTGATCTGACATAAATAATTCTCTTATGGAAAAGTGGTTTTATGGCCGAATTTTGGAATTAATCTCGGAGTCTGTTGAGCATAGCTGTCATAGACAGCGCCAAACTGTTTACTCATTTCAGCCTCTTCCTTAATTGCCAAGCGGCTGTACATTAAGAGTAGGATTGGAAACATAATCAGTGTCAGTAAAGTTGGCCATTGCAATAAAAAACCCAGCAAGATCATCACAAAAGCCACGTATTGTGGGTGACGTATACGTGCATAAGGGCCTGTGATCGCTAAAGAATGCTGACGTTGCGCGTTGTACAGCACGTGCCATGACGTTGATAACAGGTAAAATCCATAGCCCAAGAAAACGTAACTGGCGATATGCAAAATGCCAAAATGTGGATCACCTTTTTCACCTAATAGCGTTGACCACAAGTGACCTGCATTATGAGAAAGTAAGTCAAGTTGAGGGAAGCGAGTTTGAAGCCAACCAGATAACAGGTAAATGGTTAAAGGAAAACCATACATTTCGACAAATAGAGCAATGATAAAAGCCGAAAAGGCCCCAAATGTACGCCAATCGCGCGCAGTGGAAGGTCTAAAAAAACTGAAAGCGAACATGATAAAAACTGCTGAGTTAATGATAACCAGCGTCCATAAACCATAAGCCGATTCCGCATGATTCATGATGGATCTCCTGATAAGAGCTATTTTTTGTTATCAGATATATCGGATTTTTTTTGCTGCGAGTGGTTATGCCCATGACCACCATGCATAAAAATATGCATCAGTGGACACGCTAAAAGGAATAAATAAGGCAAAGCACCGATAACGTGGGCTAAATGTTCCGTTAATAGAAAATAAGCTGCGATACCACCCAGCACGATTAGACCAATGGCATAACGTGTAGACCAAAAGTTAGGTACTGAATTATTTTCTTGGTGTTGGTGATTCATGGTGCTTTCCCCTAATTCATGGGTAACTATTTAGTTGCTGACGGAGGCATACAGTCCATCATCATCTGCATCATGGATTGCATCATGTCCATACGTTTTTCCATCATCTGCTGACGGTCAGCCATATTTGCATTCATGCTTTGGCTGCCCATCTGTTTCATCATACTCATACCTCCTTGCATGAGTTTCATGTGCTCAGCCATAAGTTTCTGACGTTCTTGTGGGGTTTTTGCAGCCATCATCTTCTCATGCATGGCTTGCATCGCCTTCATGTGTTGATCCATTGCAGCCATTTTATCTGTAGCAGTGGTGCTGGTAACTGTTTGCTTAATTGTTACTGCAGATGGTGCTGTTTTTTCAGGGTGGTGATCTTTGTGTTCATCGGATTGCTGTGCAAATGTATTCAATGACGCGGCTGCGATACATAAGCCCAAAAAAATGTTTTTGAATTTCATCATAATTTTTTCCTTTAAATAATTTGGAAGTAAAAGCTATGTTTTAGTACTGAACAGAGTCTAGGAATTTGACTACTAAACTGATGAAATTTTTGGTTATTCTCTGTCTCTCTTAAAAATTTTAGCACTATTAATTAATTATTTTTAAAAATGACAAAAATGTAATTTTGAGATCTTCTCGAAATATATAGTCTATGCTGAGATGACAAAAATTTTATTTAATATTAATCTTTTAAAACTATTAAAGTTGTTATGATTTTATGTGCTTAAAAAAAATAAAAATGAAATGATTAGATGACTCCAAGGCTAGTTAGAGACACATTCTTAATGTAATTTACACTGTTATTCCTTTAAAGAAAAAATACAGTTGATCAAAATAGTTTTTTATAGAAAAAAGGGTGGATAATTTAATTATTAAACTTATTGGTATATTTATTAGATAGAAGGTAAAGAAGATTATTTTTAATATTAGGGTTTATAATCCAAATTTCAGAGTAAGGAATCTACTACTTATATAATAGAGATTCCATCTCCAAAACAGTACTACTGTATGAATGAGTTGTATTCAATGCAGGGAAGAATGTAGATCCTTAATACTAACGGAAAATTATTTTACTGAATTTTCATGTAAAGACTCATTTAATTGATCAATCACTGTCGTCCATTCACCATCAGAGTGTAGTTTTTCTTCTAAAAAATGACGTTGAGCATCAGTCCAAAAAATTGCTTGTGTTAAAAAAACATCTCCAGCTAGCTGATGGCTCTCTATGAATTTTGCAATTGCTTCTTCAGTAGAAGCTAAACCAAGCTGTTCAAATAATTTGGTCATTCTTGGACGTGTTTGAGTCATGTGCTTAGCCCACAAATTTATATTAGATCAAATTAAACATAACATGTTTATATTTAAACTAAAATATAAAAAATTAAATAGCTACTATTTTCTTAGACAAAATGATTACTACATTTCATAAATCAACCACCTACATAATTTGTTTGTTAAATGATCATTATTTTTCAATAAGATTATTTTAATAGTTAAAGATTTTAAATTTTAAAAATGACAAAAATGTAATTTTGAAGTCATCGCTCTGTTTCTGTCTCTCACTAATAATTGAAATATAAGAGGAGATGATGTGGTCTCATTAAATATAGATTTTATAAAGTCATCTCTAATGAACTAACGAATCAAGAGGAAACGTAAATGAAATTATTTCAAAATAAAATGACTGCTCTACGTAATGTTGTAGTAGCTGCAACGATGATTGTGGCTACTACAACTACGTTCGCTCATGTGAGTTTAGTGAGTGCGATTCCTGCGGAAAATGCATCTATCCTTAGTCAACCAAAGAACTTGACCCTTAACTTTGGTGCAGAGGTTATGTTGATGAATATTAAGTTACTGGATGCTCAGCGAAGAGATGTTCCTTTAAAATATAAAGTTACTCATGACTTAAAGAAATCCTTTGATGTCGCTCTTCCGAAACTGAAAAAAGGTAAATATACCGTTGTCTGGACAACAATGGGGAAAGATGGTCACAACATGAATGGTGAATATAGTTTCACTATCAAATCAACTAAATAAGAATTGATTACCTTTCAACATGTCAGTGAGGTGCTGGCATGTTGTTCTAGAATGGACAAAAATAATGATTTCTGAATATTGGATGTGGGCCACTTGGTTAACTAAGGTTATTTTATATTTAAGTGTAGCTTTTGTCGTTGGTGGAGCCTTTTGCTATTTTTTACTTAGACAATATCTTGAACTAAAAGAATCGATTCTTAAATATATTACAATTGGCGCTGGATTAGGCCTAATTTCCAGTACCTTGGGATTTTTTATTCTGATTGGTAGTTTTGCCAATACTGGTATTACAGGTATGGTGGACCCCACGTATATTAATATATTGGTTAATACTCCGACGGGGTATATATACGTTCTTCGTTCTATTAGTTTTGCTCTTTTACTTCTTCTCATGGTGGTTAAACTTAACAGGAACAAAGGTCATTTTTCTATAATTGAAAGTTCAATATTTTGTGTTTTACTTCTCCCGATTATTTTTAGTTTTTCCCAGCTCGGACATGTCGCTAATTTAACCTTACTTGCTCAAATTTTATTATCAATCCATATTCTAGTTATGTCGTTATGGATGGGGTCTTTATATCCGTTATGGAAAACCAGCCGGGAAATAAGTGGTTTACCTTTAAAAGATCGCATGCATGTATTTGGACGTATTGCTGCTTTCATTGTTGGGATATTAATCGCCTGTGGCGCTAGTGTAGCTCTTCTTTTAATTAAAGATTTTAATACCTTAATCAATACTGCATATGGCTATGGTTTCATGGTTAAAATGTTTTTTGTTATAGGTATTCTACTTTTAGCTGCCTTCAACAAATGGTATTTCACCCCGCGTCTTCAACATCCTAAATTCGCTAAACACCTTAGTCATGCCATTTTATTTGAGATGTTATTAGGTCTATCAATTCTATTAACAACAGGCTATATAACCACTGTCGTGGGTATTGAATAAGAGAATTTCAAAATAAGGGAATTGAGGAAATTTAACATTACTGCATTTATCTTTTGTAGCTGAGCAATAAAGTTTCTACTGGACTGCCAACTTACGACAATCAGAACAGTAAAATCGCATCATGAGGCATTATACATAAAGGTAGTCACCGGTTTTTAGCTTATCTTCAACCCATAACGGTCTCATCTATTCAGTTCACTACCATTGATTGAAATAACTAATCTTATAAATTTCAGAGTGATCGTAGATGACAAAAATGTCATTTTAAAGTCACATTAATGTTGGTTAAGTACTTTTACTGTAGTCATTAGAACACTCTTCTTTGGAATACTCTGAAGAAAACTGTAAGGTTGTAAACAGACCAAGTTACAGCGAGTAACTGATTCAGAAAAAGGCTGGTTGTATGGTGAAAGTTTAGAGTTACTGTTCTAATGTTTTAAACAAATGTTTTGTTAAAAAGGAGCAACATATGAAATTTCACATCGCTAATATGACTTGTGGTGGTTGTGCACGCGGCATTACTACCGCAATTAAAGAGCTCGACTCGAATGCCTCACTCGATATTGATTTACAAAACCGTATTGTTGAAATCAACACAACGGTGAGTCAGGATCAAGTCATTGCCACTCTCAGTGAGCGTGGATTTACAGCTGATCCTGCTTAATCTCTGTTAGAGTAACAGTGGGAATTCCTTACCACTTTTACTCTCTCTTATTTTCCTCATCGTACAGATAAAACCTGTACTTGCTTGAAATAAAAGTAATCCCTGAATTCCCCCTAATCTTGGTTCGAGCTGATCTTCGCATATAGAACTCAGCATATCTAAATGATAGAGATCGTATATGAGTACCGAAATGACTGATACGCCACACTACAGTGAAACATTAGAGATTGAGGGGATGACATGTGCTTCTTGTGTAGGCCGTGTGGAAAAAGCTTTAAAATCTGTTGAGGGTGTTGAATCGGCTCATGTAAATCTGGCTACCGAAAAAGCAGTCATTTATGCGCATCAACCACTTGATCGCGCTACTTTAATTAAAGCCGTAGAAAAAGCAGGCTACGAAGTGGAAGCGCTGCAACCAATAGAGCTTACGATTGAGGGTATGTCATGTGCTTCTTGTGTAGGTCGAGTAGAAAAGGCCTTAAAATCTGTTGAGGGTGTGGAATCAGCTCATGTAAATCTGGCTACTGAAAAAGCGACTATTCAGGCAAGCTCATCTGTCACTCGTGACTCGTTAATTCAGGCTGTCACCAAAGCAGGGTTTGAAGCAAAGTCAGTTCATCAAACTACGGAAAGCTTTCAAGATAAAAAAAATATTGAATTAGAAAAACTTAAAAAAGATTTAATTTTGTCAGTCTTATTGACTCTACCCGTTTTTATTTTAGAAATGGGATCACACCTGATTCCCGCCTTTCATACGTTTATGATGGATAACATTGGCCAACAAAATAGCTGGTTAATGCAATTTTTCTTGACCACAGTAGCATTAATTTTTCCAGGCCGACGCTTCTTTAAAAAGGGCATCCCAAGTTTATTCCGCTTAGCACCAGACATGAATTCCTTGGTGGCTGTAGGAACATTGGCTGCTTATCTTTATTCAGTGGTTGCTACTTTCTTTCCAAGTGTCCTGCCACAAGGCACGGTCAATGTTTATTATGAAGCTGCAGCGGTTATTATCACTTTAATTCTATTAGGTAGATTTTTTGAAGCCAAGGCAAAAGGCCGAACGTCTTTAGCAATTCAACATCTAGTTGGAATGCAGCCTAAAGTTGCCAGAATACAGCTCAATAATCAGGTGATAGAAGTTCCGATTGCCGAAGTTCAAACAGGAACGATTGTAGAGATTAGACCAGGCGAGCGTATCCCTGTCGATGGTGAAGTTATTCACGGCCAAAGTTTTATTGATGAATCCATGATTACTGGCGAGCCTATGCCCGTTGAAAAAACGATAGGCTCTACTGTGGTAGGAGGAACAATTAACCAAAGTGGCAGCTTAAATATCAAAGCCACCTCTGTTGGTAGTTCATCAGTGCTTTCTCAAATCATCCGAATGGTTGAACAGGCACAGGGTTCCAAGCTGCCTATTCAGGCATTGGTTGATAAAATTACCATGTGGTTTGTACCTGTAGTAATGGGTCTCTCTCTTTTAACTTTTATTACTTGGTTTATCTTCGGCCCTGAGCCCGCCCTAACGTTTAGCTTAGTTAATGCAGTTGCGGTACTCATTATTGCATGTCCTTGTGCAATGGGACTTGCAACGCCTACATCAATCATGGTGGGAACTGGGCGTGGTGCTGAAATGGGTGTTTTATTCCGTAAAGGGGAAGCTTTGCAGCTGCTCAAAGAAACTAAAGTGGTTGCTGTTGATAAAACAGGGACCCTGACTGAAGGGAAACCAATTTTAACCGATCTGCATGTCTTAGAAGGGTTTGAATACAATGCCGTACTTTCACTTATGGCAGCCGTTGAATCAAAGTCTGAGCATCCTATTGCTCGAGCAATTGTACAAGCCGCTATAGATAAGGAATTAATCCTGTCTCCTGTTGCTGATTTCAAGTCAGTCACGGGCTATGGAATAGAAGCAACGGTGTCTGAACATTTGGTTCATATTGGTGCAGATCGATATATGGAAAAACTAGGTTTGAATCCTAATGTTTTTTCTCAATTTTCGGATCGTTTGGGAGAAGAAGGAAAAACCCCTCTCTATGTTGCGATTGACCAGAAACTTGCTGCCATTATTGCTGTAGCAGATCCAATTAAAGAATCAACATTTGCTGCAATTGAAGCGTTACATCAGTTAGGTTTAAAGGTTGCCATGATTACAGGTGATAACCGTCATACAGCTCAAGCGATTGCAAAAAAACTAGGTATTGATGAGGTTATTGCAGAAGTCTTACCAGAAGGTAAAATAGAGGCCGTTAAAAAATTAAAAAATCAATATGGTAAACTCGCATATGTTGGAGATGGCATTAATGATGCCCCTGCACTTGCAGAAGCAGATATTGGTTTAGCGATAGGTACAGGTACAGACGTAGCTATTGAAGCTGCTGATGTGGTTTTGATGTCTGGCAACCTGAAAGGAGTGCCGAATGCTATCGCTTTAAGCAAAGCGACTATAACCAATATTCGTGAAAATTTATTTTGGGCATTTGTTTACAATGCAGCTCTGATTCCTATTGCAGCAGGTGTACTTTATCCGCAATTTGGACTGCTACTTTCTCCTGTATTTGCTGCTGGTGCAATGGCTCTCTCGTCAATATTTGTACTAGGAAATGCTTTACGATTAAAACGTTTTAAAGCCCCCCTTGCAATTATTTAACCATTTTTTATATACATTTAAAGTTTTGTTGGCTTTACTTTATATATTTGGAAATAGTCTAAGCCATGTTGGCTTTTATTAAATATCATACAGTTGATATTCTAATTATTTGAGAGGGATTAAGATGAAAAGAATTTTATTAATATGCTTTATAGGCATGTCATTTACCTATGCGAATGCTCATTCTGGGGGAACGAACTCACAGGGTTGTCATACCAACAGTAAAACTGGTGATTACCACTGTCATTAATAGGTGCGCACACAGTTTTTTTATTTAAAAGACTGTGCTTTAAAGTTATAAGTAGCGTTTAACTAAAGCTAAAAATTCATTCAGTTCTTTTTCCTTTATTTCCTCAGTATGAATAGCCACTGATTTTGTAGGCACCTTTCAGTCCATCTAGTGACTAATTAATTTGTTTTAAATACCGATAGACAGCCTGTCTACTGATACCAAACGCTTTTGCCAGATCAACTTTTGATGAATATTTTCCTTCTTTCCAGGCTTGCAGTAATGCTTTAGCTTGATCTGGATTCAATTTATGGACACGACCTCTATATTTGCCCTGAGCTGCTGCGATCTTAATCCCTTCTTTCTGACGTTCTAAGATAATTTCCCGCTCGAATTGAGCAAAAGCACCCATCAGTTGCAGCATCAAATTATCCATCGGCGTGGATTGGGCAGTAAAAGTAATATTCTCTTTTACAAACTGGATGGCGATACCTCTTTTGACCAGTTTATCTACTTCAGTGACCAAATCTTTTAGACTTCGTGCAAAACGATCCATGGAATGTACAATCACCCTGTCCCCTTCCCGGACATAGTTCAACATTTCTTGAAATTTCGGTCGGTCGGTATTTTTACCCGAAGCACGGTCAACAAAAATCCGGTCGACTTCAATTCCCTCAAGTTGACGCCCTGTATTTTGCTCGACCGAACTTACTCGCACATAACCTACTTTTTGGCCTTTCACTCTTTCACGCCCCAATTAGATAAAAATGAACAATTTCGTGAATTATAAATTTTAAATATCAAAGTTACATGTTATATATGGTTAAAAATCATTTAAATGTTACATAGTTTTAAGAACTTTTAGATTGTAACTTTAGGGTATACTCTAAAATTACATATTGAATGTAAGTTAATGGCTATCCTGAAATGCATTAACAGTGGATAAAATTTTAAATTAAGTTTTGGAGCTAATTAAAGCTATATTGAGTTATGAGTTGATCACAGATTTCCTGCAAAATGACAATCGTTTAAATTCTTTATCCAACATAAGACAACAATATATCAAACCGTCCTTTAAGAAAATCACAAAAGTGCATATTCTAAAAGCGGACATTTCTAATTTGGATTTACATGTTAGAACCAAATTAAAGTGTCTGGACTCTCACCAATAAAATGTCTAGTGGACTGCTCCCAGTATCCTAGACATGGACTGCTCCCAGTATCCTAGACACGAGACAGCCTCATTTTGAAGCTGCCTCAAAGGCTTCTGGACTCATCCCATCGAGATGCGAATGACGCCTGATTCGATTGTAAAACATCTCGATGTAATCAAACACATCTGCACGAGCCATTTCTCGTGTTTTGTAGATCCTCTTTTTAATTCTTTCCTTCTTTAAGCTGCTAAAAAAGGATTCAGCAACGGCATTATCCCAACAGTTTCCTCTACGGCTCATGCTGGGTATTAAGTTATGTTTCTGACAGAATTTCTGCCAGTCTCTACTGCTGTATTGGGAGCCTTGGTCAGAGTGTATGATCACAGGTTCATTTGGCCTACGTCGCCATACCGCCATAAGAAGTGCATCCAAAACGATATCCTTGGCAAGCGTAGGTTTCATTGACCAACCGATGACTTTTCTCGAATATAAATCAAGAACCACAGCCAGATATAACCAGCCTTGCCATGTGCGAATGTAAGTTATATCAGTCACCCAAGAAGTATCAGGTGTGTTTACAATAAACTCTCGATTTAAATGGTTAGGTAGCACAATCTGAGGACGACCACGACCATAGCTTTTATGTTTCTTATATCCTCGAACAGCGGCAATACCATTGTTCTTCATGATCTTCAGCACACGATTGGGCCCGCAGCTTTCACCCAATTCTTTTAGATCTAGCGTAATGCGACGATAACCATAGATGCCATAGCTGGCATCATAAGAAGAACGGATGAGCTGTAATAACCGCTTATCTTCAATAGTCCTGCCTGATTCGGGTTCATGCAACCAGGCATAGTAACCAGCACGAGCCATCTTAAGGACCCGACAGATCGTTTTAATCTTAAATTGATGGCTGTATTCCAGGATAAACTGATACTTTACTCGGGCAGGCTTGCAAAGTACCTTGCGGCCTTTTTTAGAATATCCCGTTCCTCTTCAGTCTGTTTAAGCTGACTTTTAAGACGTAGGATTTCTTTCTTTGCTTCGAGTAGTTCATGTTCATCAGAGTTGTTACGTAAAGGCTGTAGCGCCTTTAGCCATTTATAAATGCTGTGTTGTGATACGCCTAAACGTTCTGCTACATCAGTGACAGAATATCCACGTTCGGTAATCAATTTAACAGCTTCATCTTTAAATTCTGGGGTATATCTTTGTCCACTCATAAGGTTCTCTCCTATGCAAAAAGAATAGACGAAATTTGTCTAGGAGAGTGGTGGCAGTCCAAAAGATGGTTATGTGTGTCTAGAATTTTGGTGGCTATTCAGGGGGAAAAACTACAATGTCATGGAATGGACACAAGAAGATTTACTCCAGGACATTATTGATCAATACGAACGCCACTTGTATTTTTTAAATGTAGTCCGTAATTAAACAATCTACATAGCAGTTCAAATTAACAAGTATTAGTTTGAACTGCTATCTTTTTGATTAACAATATCTTGATTTACCAAAAAATTTAATAGTACAGCATCCGTCTTCATTCTAACCTTGAACCAATTTTCAATGCGAATTTGATCTTCACTCGATAGTGGTTCAGATGTTCTCACACTAAGTTGCAGTATTTGCTTTTGATTGGGATCAGTCGGTAAATCAATGCCTTGTCCTAGAAAAATAGAGCTTACAGTGGGATGCTGTGCACGTAGCTCTGCAAAAACATCATTTGCATTGGCAAATAAAGCATTTTTCACCCTTAATTCTTGCTGTAATTGTTTTACCTGTTCATCCTTTTGGCGCAGGGCTTCTTGTCCATTCAGATACAAATCACTCAATACCCCAGATTTTAAGGCAGTCACATCAACCTTATCATCATTGGTTTGATGCACAATAATTTTAGTTCCTTCGAGATTTGCAACAGCAAGTCTCCTTTCAATATTCTGCAACGTCGCCTGACTTAAGGGCAAACCGACTAAAGCCAACTCAATGGTCCGTGTCTTGCTATCAATTTTTGAACTGGCGACTTGTGTTTCTTTAAAGGTAAATTCTTGTGTAATGAATTTGTTGGCAGTTGATTTAAAAACTTCTTCATTAACTAATTTAGTCGCCAGATAGGCACTTGGAATTGCGGTCACCATTGCGATCATCAGCAAAGATATTTTTACACATCTTTCTACTTTTTCGTCAGCAAAACTATGTGGCTTTAACCTTAAAATCCGGATACCGATAATAGTTGCCAAACTGATGAACACACAATTGATGGTATATAAATACAGTGCACCACCAACAAAGCTCCACTGTCCAGTTGCAATACCAAATCCAGCAGTACAGACAGGTGGCATCAATGCTGTAGCAATCGCCACCCCTGGAATAACATTTGATTTTTCTTCTCGAGTGATCCCAATGATTCCTGCCAATCCACCAAATAATGCGATGAGCACATCCCAAACGGTTGGGCTAGTTCGTGATAAAAGTTCAGATTGTGCATTATCGAGGGGTGATATCGAGAAATATAGAGTGGATACGACCAAGCTGATCAGTGTTGCAATACCTAGGTTGAAGAGTGCCCGTTTTACCAGTTTAAAGTCATAAACTGCTACACCCAGCCCCACCCCCATGATCGGTCCCATAAGTGGAGAAATTAGCATTGCGCCAATAACCACGGCTGTTGAATTGATATTTAATCCGACTGATGCAATAAAAATAGCGAATATTAAAATCCAGGGAATGGCTCCTGATAGCTCAATCCCATCACGAATACGACGCTCGATTTCATCATCTTCTGCCTTATCTGCCAGCAGACTAAAGCGATGGCGTGCACGTCTTAATCTACTTGTATAATTAAAGGAGGAGTTGTGTTTATTAGAGGTGTTGGTCAATTTAACATCCTACTTTTTATCCATCTGTGGAAAGACCTTTAATCTCAGTCGATTTTTGGTCCTCGTGATTACCTTAGAGTGAGAAAATGAAACATTCCAGAAAACTAACTTTACTCAAAATTACAAAAAAGTCTTAATATCTCCTGCGATTGATTAATTAATAAACATAAATGTTTCATTTCTTATAATCGTTTCATCAAGTTATCAGTTCTCCTTATGATTTGTCAGATTGTAGTGTTACAGTAAGAGGGATTATAAGTGCTTAAATTTAATAATGATATTATTCATGGGGCAATTTTCGACATGGATGGAACCATGTTTGATACTGAACGTTTACGTTTTCAAACCTTGAAGCAAGCATCTCAGGAATTGATCGGTGTTTCATTTAGTGATGCTTATTTAATGGCTTGTCTGGGACTCAGTGCAAGTAGTGCACATCAACTAGCCAAACAGCAGTATGGGGACGATATCCCTTATGCAGAGATCCGACAACGAGCTGATGAGCTTGAACTCGAAAGTGTCAGAAGTTTAGGTGTACCCATTAAAAAAGGGTTGGTACAGGTACTAGAACGTTTACGTAAATCTGGTTTACGCATGGCAGTTGCGACATCAAGTCGTCGCTTAATTGCTGAAGAATATCTGATCAATGCCAACGTTTATAAATTCTTTGATGTACTGGTGTGTGGTGATGAAGTACAGAAAGGTAAACCACATCCGGAAATTTTTCTTTCCGCTGCTGAAAAACTCAATTTACCTACATCAGAATGCTTAATGTTCGAGGATTCGGAAAATGGTATTACTTCAGCCTATAATGCTGGTGGGGTTACCATCTTGCTACAAGACATCAAGGAACCTAATTCCAACATGCTGGCCAAAACAGATTACTTTTTTGAAAGTATGTATGACTGCCTGCATCAATTGGATCAACATACACTAAACTTGGAAATGCCAACACTTCAAGAGTCTTTTCCACAAAGTCTGAATCAATTGACCGTTGGCATTCATGGATTTGGTGCGATTGGCGGTGGCTTCATGGCACAGATCCTGTCCCACTGGGATGGCTATACACGTCCAAAGCGAATCTATGCCTCAACCCATAATTCCTTGTATCGTTCAGCAGTGAATGCCTTTGGCAGTTACTGTATTCGTTATGGCCAGCTTTCCTATGATGAACGTATTGAAAATATGCATATCATTGATGCGGGTAATATTGAACAGATGCAGGAGATGTATATTGCCTCAAGCATGATAGCTGTTTGCTTGCCGGAACAGGCGATTGCAACTGAGGCCAGAACAATTGCCCAAGGCTTATATGCCCGTCATATTGCCAATAATGAACAGTTCACGAATCCTTTAACCGTCCTCATTATCTTAAATAAAATCGGTGCTAAACACTTATTGCTTGAACATGTGCATAGCGCTCTGGTTGAAATTACAGCTCCAGACATTGCTGAGCAGATTTTAGAGCAGCATTATTTCTGTGATACGGTCGTTAACCGAATGGTTTCCAAATTGACCGACCAAAACCTTTACCGTCAGTTGCGTATTAAGTACAACATTTTTAAGCAATACCAACTCGATCACGACCTTGATCATGCTGATATTGAAGATGCTACCCGTTTGAATCCTGAACAGGAAAGGTTAGCTTCAATGTATGTCGAAGAGATGTGCAGTAACTTTAAACCCAGNNGTTTGATTCTATTCCATGCAGAAGTGGACATGCCGATTTACGTAGAAAATAACAGTCCCTTGCTAGGCAAAATGCGTCAGATGGTGTTGGTGGATGATATTCAGGAAATTCAGTTGATAAAAAACAGGTTATGGAATGGTGTTCATGCCATGACTACCTGGTACGCAACACGCCTCGGCTACGAAACGATTGGTTTAGCTATGGCAGACCCAAAAGTGAGAGAGTTTATGGAGGGGCTTCTTGAAGAAGTGAAGGCTGGGCTTACCCTTACCCTACCACATCGCAAAAATGATCTTGATGATCTGGCAAAAAGCTTTATTAATTCTTGTGTCAATGCCTACAAAGATCCGTGTGAACGTGTAGCACGTGATCCTTTACGAAAGTTAGCCGCTTCAGAACGCGTCTTGGGATCAATTGCTTGTAATATTCAGCAGGGCTTACCTTACCAGAACTTAAGTCAAGGTGCCTTATATGGTTACTACTACTCTATTCAGCAAAAAGATATTAGCTATGGTGAAGCAATTGAACATCTTAAAATTCAGTTAGGGCAATCTGGATTAAACGAGCAACATCAGCAAACCCTACAGCGAAATATTGAAACACAGTTAGCTCAATTGCTCCCGGCTAAACATAAGACGCACAATCCTCATTGTGTAGACCTAGCAAAGCAAATGGATCATAGCCTGACCTGATTGTGTCATAGGATTTAACCAGAATAGAATAAACTCATATTTATGAGGTCAAGCATGCTTGACCTCATGTGTACAATAATTTCCCAAGGATAAATTTAACAAGCCGACTTCATTTTTTAAAATATTTAAGTTTTGAAGTGACTGATAAAAATATAAGCTAAAACTCCACACGCAATTGAGAAAGGCACAACGACAGCTAACCAAATACTAAACTGACAACTTAAATTTTGAATCAATTGTGCAGATGGAGTTTCATAATGGAAATTAATCTCCCATTTTTTTAATTCAATCTTCTCTAAATAAAAACTCGATTTCATCCCAGTGAGGTAATGTATGCTTTTTGGGCACAACTTCGAACTGTAAGTCGACACAACTAAGTACTTTTTCAAATAAATCAAATGAACCAGTGAAATGACCGTTTTCAATCTCAGAAATTGTTGTTTTATTAACTCTAGATTTCTCTGATACAGTCTTTTGTGTATAGCCGAGTTTTTTCCTAGCCAATTTTATTTTTTCTCCAATTTCTTTTCTAGAAGCCATACTATTTTTCCGATTTCATAAAATGATATTCGCTATATAGCGAACTTTGTATATTTTACACTCAATGTTAGCCATATAGCAAACATTAACCGTCAGATTAAAATTAGTTTGTAAGTAAAGTTTGTAAGTATTCCTGAACTGTAACTAATCCAGCTTTTGAAATAAGAATTTTCTAGATTTAATACACTTTATAAAGCCTAGATATAGTATTTAGGCTTTATATAACCTTCATCATGTTATTGTTCTTATTTAGCTTCCCGTTTAGAACATTTCGATTTAGGAGTACTAAAATCGCGTGATAGAATAAACTTTTCGGGATATTTTTTTAATTTTTCCCTAGAATGTAAAAAGAACTATTTCTTATATTGAGGACACGCTCATGAGTCCACTTTCACAACATATAAATAAATCTGAGGTTTTAGCCAAAGCAGCTTGGAAAACTGCTGAACAGCTTGGGCTGAAGCCAGAGAAATTTATAAAAATTCTGCATATGGAAGGTGGTAATAATGATTTATCTGAATTACAAATGTTAGACCCAAGTTCTCAACAAGGAGAAATAGCACTGATCTTAATTCGGATTTACAGTGCTATTTATAGTCTGAATGGTGGTGATATCGAGTGGATGCACCATTTTCTCAACTCACCTAATTTATTAACTGGAGGAGTTCCTATAAAACAAATGGAAAGTATGAGTGGACTGCTTTCCGTACTCCAGACTGTAGAATATCTTCAGCATTAAGATACCTAAATTTCTATAAAGTTAGTGATTTCATAAAAAATCTCTAGGAGTTACTTTTGAACAGAAAAAATTATAGCTATAGGGTAATGTGGTCCGAAGAAACTCTTAAATATGTAGGTTATTGCCTTGAACACCCCTCCCTTTCATATATTGACTCAGACCCAGTAGAAGCATTAAAAGGGCTTATGAGAGTCATAAACACAAATAATTCTAGAATTTCAAAGTTTCCTTCAGAAGCGGCTTTAATACAGGATCTAAATCCATCTAATGTTCATTCAGAGCTACTTTGTATGCAGCTCACTGATGAAGAATTAAATCAATAAGTTTATATATTTCTTATAATTTATACTTTTTATATTAACCGTTTATCCAAATTCTATTGTTTTCCGAATGAGGTAAAGTTTATTATTTGATTTTGTCACAAAATCAAATAATGGATAAGTCATGAGCAATAATCGTGGGGGAAGCCGAGAAGGTTCCGGTAGAAAGCTAAAATATAACGAGCCTACAAAAACTGTAAGAGTACCTGTATCCAAGATCATAGAAATCAAAAATTATCTCAACGAGGCAGAGAAGCAATGCTTTNNTGCATCAATCTCTCCTGTAGAGCCGTTCACTCACATGCAAATCCCTCTAGCTTCCGAGAAAGTTGCTGCGGGTTTTCCTTCCCCTGCTCAGGATTATGTCGACAAGACATTAGATATGAATGAACACCTCATTAGCAATGAGGCTACGACGTTCATTGTAAAAGTAGCCTCTCTTTCTATGAGAGATGCTGGTATCGAAATTGATGATGAACTTATCGTTGATCGTAGCCTTGAAGCCAAACATGAAGATATCGTTATCGCTCTAATCGACAATGACTTTACTGTTAAGCGCTTGATGATTGAAGGTGACTATCGCTGGCTTAAAGCTGAGAATCCTGATTGCTCTGATATCCATCTTAGAGATGGCCAAGAGATGGTGATTTGGGGTGTAGTGACTTATGTCATTAAACCGTTCAGGAAACGTAAGTAACTACTCTCTTGGTTCCATCATATGGCATATACCAATAAAATTTTTGCTCTGGTAGATATCAACAACTGTTATGTTAGTTGTGAACGTATCTTTAATCCAAGTCTGAATAACAAACCTGTGATTGTCCTCTCTAACAATGATGGCTGTGCTGTTGCACGCTCACAGGAAGCCAAGGACTTAGGTATCAAGATGGGAGTTCCCTTCTTTCAGATTAAAGACATCGTAGAGCAGCATAAAGTCCAAGTACTCTCAAGTAATTATGCTTTATATGCAGAAATGTCTCGCAGATTCATGAAAGTTCTTTCAGACTTTGTAGCTCCTGAGGAGCAAGAGGTCTATTCGATTGATGAATGCTTCTTAGATTTGACTTCTTATGTCGAGAAGTATGACTTAACTGATTATGCTCAAATGATTCGTCACCGCATTTTTGCCTGGCTCGGTTTACCAGTGTGTATTGGTTTAGGCAGAACGAAAACTGAAGCCAAGATGGCAAATCACATCGCCAAAAAGAATGCTCACTTCAATGGTGTATGTAACTTGGTTGCTATGGATTACTGCTCCGCAGAAAGCTTATATGAAGCGATAGAGGTAAGTGAAATTTGGGGGGTAGGCAGGAAGCATTCAAAGAAGCTTAATAGTCTTAATATTTATTCTGTGCTGGATTTTGTAATGGCCTCCCCTTTCATGATCAGGGATCAATTTTCCATTGTTATGCACAGAACATTACTTGAATTACATGGTGTCTCTTGTATCGAGTTAGAACATACTCAAGCCCTCCGAAAGCAGATTGTCGCAAGTCGTTCCTTTGGCCAAAGGATTTATCATATTGATGATCTTAAAGAGGCTATGAGTCTCTATGTTCAAGATGCAGTAGCTCGCTTAAGAGGAGAGAATATGTTGTGTGGTTACATGATTGGTTTCGTACAATCGAATCCATTTGACACGCATAGACCCTATTACAGCAAGTCTGCAGCACTTACTTTGCCAGAACCTACGGATAACGTATTAACGCTGTGTAAGATTGCCATAAAAATGATAGATGATTTATATCAGAAAGATGTAGGCTTTAAAAAGTGTGGCGTAATATTGACTTGTCTAGAGCCTAAATCTAGCCATATTTATGACCTATTCACTGACATGAAGCAAGTTGACTTAGACAATATCTTGATGGATTCACTTGAGGAAATCCATCATAAGTTTGGTAAAACCAAACTCGCTCTTGGTGCAAGTATGTTACCGAACAGAACCTGGAATATGTCTCGTGATCAACTAAGCCAAAATTACTTTCAATGGGATCAATTGCTTTGTGTGAAGTAATTTTGAGTGATTACTTCACACCATAATTTATTTTTTCTTTTTTAAAAACTCTTTTAAATTTTCTTCGGAAATACCCGTGAAATTGTTTCTTTTTAGAAAGTCTAGTACTTCTCCGGTTGTTGCACCAAGACCAAAGAGTTGAAGTAAAGTCTGCTTATGCTGAGTAAGCAATTGATTCCGTGTAATGGTCTTTTCATTCAATTCTTTTATATAACAAAGAAGAATGTTTTCAAAGTTTTTAGAATCATTTTTGCTATATATTTTTTGATTCTTCTCAACAAGTTTTGAAGCCTTAGAATTACTTTCTTGAGGAGCTTCAAAAGAATTATCTGTTGAGAATTCAGAATTAATATTATCCGGATTTTGAATATCAAGTTCTAAAACATTCTGGTCTTGCATCATATTTTTTCCTTAAAAAATAAATTTACAAGATCATTATTTGAAATATCTATTCTTGTAGAAATGGCAATATCTTCCCCTTTTTTGATTTTTAAATTACTGAAAAATGTAACCTTTTGCGCTAAGAAAAAAAAGAAAAATCAACCATGATTTTCATCATATTCATTACATTCAATAACAGCTAAAAGATACAGGATGGGACGATGTATATCACATCGTCCAGATTCTCAAATCTCGAACTCGCTTCGCTCGGTCTCAATTTGCGTACAGTAGAAAAAATGAAGNNGAAACAAACAAATTATTATTCGACTCACAGAAGATGAGCATCGACAGATTACAGCTTCCTATGAAGCTTTACATATGAGTCAAGCCGATTATATACGCAAGAAAATCTTTAACGAATCTCAGATAAGTTTATTAAAAAAACAGGAGATTCATGATGTAAGAGTTATTGGAATTATCCTGGCAAAAATCTTTGAACAGCTGAAAGGTAAACGAATTATAGATGACGAGGTCATGGAAATAAAAAATCTTATAGAAGAAATCAAAATGATCGTGCGTAGACTAAATGAGAGGGTTGGTAAATCATGATTATCAAGGTTATTCCTAATACGATTGACACCTCTGTTGATCAACGCGTACATGGTCTCTCTGATTATATTCACGATCCTAAGCAGGCACGTGCTCACTATTTGTCTGAATATATTCATCAGCTTCATCCTAGTTTTGATCAAGACTTACTCTCTGAAAAATGTGTCTNNATGGTCGGAAGTTTTAAAAAATTTGAAGTTCCAACTGTTGAACAATTTGAAGAACAGATTGATATTTTAGCAAAACATCTGGGTGCAGAAGAGTTGCAAATGCAATATGCAATGCATCTGGATACAGATAATGTGCACTTTCATTTAATCGTCAATAAAGTTCATCCGTTCAAAAAAAATGAACATCATGAAAATAAAGTTATTGATCTTGGTGAGGGGTGGATTTTGAATGCAGTCCATCGAGCTACTGCAGAAATTGAAGCAAAACAGGGCTGGGAGCCAGAACCTAATCCAGTTTTCATTTATAACCATGAAACTGGACAGTGTGAAAAAAATCCAGATTATGTACCTCAGCCTGATGCTGAAAAAATTTATTCGAAAATTAGAGATCAAGAACATCGACATCAACAAAAAAGTCGAATGAGCAGTGAAATTGCGGTAGGAACAAACTATCAACGCTATATTGAAAGTGATATTCAACAAGTAATGAGCAGCGCTAAAAACTGGAAAGATTGGCACGAGCGATTAGCCGAAATTGGAATTTTGTATGAAAAAAAACGCAATGGTAGTATTTTTAAAATTCAGACAAGTGAAAAGCAAACACTCACCTTTAAAGCCTCTTTATTTTGTAATAAACAAGTCACTCTGAAAAACTTAGAAAAACGATGGGGGGATTTTACTCATCCTGATGTCGATCACAAAATAATTCCTCTGATCAAGTTAAGCGATAATATTCAGCACGTCCAATCAGCAAAAACGACGCTACATTCTTATCATTTGTTTAAAAATGAAGATTTTTTAGTTAAAGATCTTCATGATGCTTATCTAATAATGAAATCAGAGAAAGACTCAATCAGTACAAAGCGTAAAAATGGATACCAAAAAATTTCTTTAAAAAATGAAATTTATAAGCATGATAAACATCATTTTTTGAACGATTTACAACAACAATTTACAGAGCAATCATCTGATGTGATTTTTACACTGCTGCATTACCATCACATAGCTGATCAAATTAATTCAAGAGCATTGCAAAGAAAAAAATATAATGTTCAACATGAAAGCTTAAGTCAAAAGACATCTCAAACACTGCAAAAAAGCTTTCCATTTTCTTCAAGCTTTGATTCATCGAAAATCACATCTTATGCAGATTTTTTAAAGTTTTTTCCACCCTCTCATCACTTGCTTATGCAACAACAATTTTTATTTGATCAACGCCAATCTAAAAATTTTATTTGCCAAGATAATCCTGAGATTAAAACAGCAAGAATCATCTTCGATCAACATCAACCGAATGAACCTATTGCCATTCAAAATCAATATGGGATCCTCGTATTTAGCAATTATTCTCTCACCCGACTGCAACAATGTATAAAAGCACTGGATTCTAATCAGAAAGAAACGCTCAGGGGTACGTCGGAATTTAAAGAATTGTTCCATATAGCCTTGCAACATAGAACCCAAAATATTGCGGATATCAATAAAGAAAGAGTCTTACCAAGTTTCGAACATTTGTCTCAAAACAATATCGAATCGTGTTTTACTGAACTGTTTAAAAGGTTTATGTCCACGCACGCCTCTCAAAGTACAGCCATTATTAAAACTTGTTTGCTCCTAAATTGTTGCGGTATAAAAATGAAGTCACTGCAATCAACATTAGAAAATTGTATTGATCAAAATAAATTACTTAATTTAAGTTCAGAGAATCAAAGTATTCTGCTACTGCGAGTTCGCAATCTTGTTTATACACAACCCATAAAGTTGAATAAACAATATTTCAACTCAACTGAAATCGAACAGACCTGGCAATTGTATTTTAATTTGCAAACTTCCCCGCCTATTCTTGATGAAAAGCAAAAATATCGTACTAAAATGATATCCTCCATTCCTATACCTGAGCTTACACTTATACCTAAAAATCAAGCTAATAGGACTTTTCAACACACTGAAAATTTACCTGAGCTTGATTTTTTACAAATGCAGCAATATTTTGAATATAGCCGAAGAACCCAGTTGAAAAAGAAACAAGAAGCAGAGTTTTTAAATACTTTCGAACCTAAAAAGCAAATTTCTATACCACCTCAACAAACTCAAAAGATACTTTTCCCTAGAAAAAAATATATTATCGAATATAAATTTGGACAAAAATTTTATCTAGACCAGAAAAAAATTGCTTTTTTTGAAACGAAAGATTCGACTCATATTGCTGTAGTGAGTGAACAAAATGTTCATATTCGAGATGCATTATTTTTAGCAAAAGATAAATATGGAACGGTGTATGTCTATGGGGATGAAAATTTCAAATCCCAGGTAAAATTGATTGCTGAAGAATACAATATCCCTATTGTTCTACAACAAGAATCAAATCAAGTTATAATTCAACAAGAATCTCCCCCTTTGCCTGTCCCTCAAACTTTACCACTAAGTTTAGAGGAAAGAGATTCAAGCCTGCCTACAGTTGAGGAACGTGCACAAGATTTTTCTAGTCGCCAGACTGGCGGTTATACCACGAGCAAGAAGAAGAACATCCATTCCCAAGATAACGATTTGAATTATGGCGTATAAAAATAGCCTAAGAATTATCCTTAGGCTAACTCATAAAAAGATTCTGGAAAGTTTTTAAGAAATTCAGTCTTAAGTGGATCAATACTTTGTATTTCTGGGTAGTCTTCTAAAAAGTGTTCTAACCAAACTAAAACTGCCTGATGATTGTTATAACAATGATTTACATCCAGATAACTTGCAATTTCAAAACCTATTCCTACATTCAATTCTTTAATCAGTTTATAGCCCAAGAGCTTAGCTTTACGACTTACCCATAACTCATTAGAGGTGACCATTATAAAACTCCTACATCAATTTATAGTGTTGTAGGTTTCTATTCATCCAAGTTACAAGCTATAATTTAATTTAGATAGGTAAAAGTACTTGTAAAAGGTAAATATAACCTGCTGTAGGTTGTAATTTACCAAAGTACTCAAATCAATGCAACAAAAATAACTCACAGCAGGTTATTTTTTTATACTGATATACAATATGATTAGATGTAAGTTAGCTAACCTTATGGGCGAAAGAAAAATTTTAAAGTTAAGTGATGTCGTACATGCAACTGGGATTAATCGGAATACCCTTACTAATATGTACTACGACAGAGCTGTCCGTATCGAGTTACCTGTAGCGGATAAACTTTGTGAATTTTTTGGCTGTACGATGAATGATCTGTTTGAGTATTCAGATAATTAATTCGACATTAGCATTATGTAATTGTCTTAAATCGATTTTTAACAATTAAGATAATTATTTCGTGCATCTTTAATTATTAGATTCTTAAAATCTCATAAGTTAAGCTTAGGCTAAATTACAAATGGCATCAGGCAATATACACAAAAAACGTTTTTACTTTGCTTTAAGTGTACTATTCCCGTCCCTTTGCTTTCATCCTATTACAATCGGCTTTTAAAAATGCAGATACACTTTAGAAACCCACATAAAACTTTTCTATTAACTGCCGGGTCTTGACCAGCAAGGTGCTAAACACGTTCTCACGTTCAAACAGCTTAACCTTATAGTTTGGCAAGTCTTTCAGTTCTTCCTTACGTGGTAAGCGTTTGGTAAATTCGTAATGTTCCAGAACACTCTTCATTGCTTCAGGTTTCAGATTTTCTTCTTCACACAGGTGCTGATAAGCCTGTTCTTTTTCTGCATCCCAGAAAGCAGCAAACGTACTTTGCACGCTTTGGCCGTTAATCATCTTGGGCAGGTTTTCTGCAATAAACTTCTTGATCAACTCCTGTTTGTCATACAGGGTAATTTCATTGCCCATCAGGTCATGCACCTGAGCTTCGTATTTCTTACGTTTGTCTTCATCATCACTATTCACAGCCAGCTGAAGTAGGTTGATGATATAGCCGACATTGATCCGGTCACTGTGCAGCAAGTCCAGCTGGAAATCGACATCATCTAAGACTGAGACTTTTTCTTTTTTGGTGGTCTTACGCACATCTCGACATAGGTCGGCATACTTGGAGGCAAAGTTGGCAAAGTGCTGTTTATCCAGTGCGGTCTGATCCTGGTCATATTCAATAAAGGTTTGCAGCTGGGCATTGTAACGCATCACTTCACGAAAGGCTTTAATAAATGCCAGCTGCTGATCTTCAGTCACCAGATCATCAACACTTTGATAATCAGGGGTGATCTTCAGCAGTTTCTGTACCGCTGCTTCATAGTCCTGCTGGATTTCTTCATAGCTCGGCACCAGCACCACTTTCTGTGCTTCTTTATTGGAAAATAACGCCAAGGCTTCATCAGTGGCGCGTTTCAGGTTACGGAAACAGATGATGTTGCCGAAAGGTTTTTTGTCGTTAAAGACGCGATTGGTGCGTGAAAAGGCCTGAATCAGGCCATGATATTTTAAATTTTTATCGACATACAGCGTATTCAGTGGCTTGGAATCAAAACCGGTCAGGAACATATTCACCACAAGCAGAATATCGATCTGCTTTTTCTTGACCCGATCTGCAATATCCCGGTAATAGGCATAGAACTGATCACCAGAGTTGTAGTTAGTTTTAAACTGCTGGTTGTACTGGGCAATATAGCGATCCAGCTTGTCACGGCTGGACGGATTGATCTGGGTGGGAATATCCGCTGCTTCTTCATAGATCAGTCCGTTTTGCTCATCTACCGGCACGGCTTCATTGGCCGCGTAGGAGAAAATAGTGGCTATGGTTAGCGGTTTGAACAGTCGCCCCTGCTCTTCATCCTGTTGCTGCTTCTCAGCCTGAACCTTTTCAAACAGTTCGTAGTACTGGGTCAGAGTATCAACCGAGCTGACACAGAATATGGCGGTAAATTCCCGGTTACGGGTTTTGGTGTCATGGGTCTCGACAATATAGCGCGCAATCATTTCCAGGCGCTGTAGATTGTCNNTCCTTCGACCTCGTCGTCATGGTCGAGGTCGTGCTGCATGCCCTTGGCCGTGTATTTACCTCGGTAATCAATCTGGAACTGTAACACGTTACGGTCACGGATGGCATCCACGATCACGTACTGATGCAGGCATTGATTGAACAGGTAGTCTGTGGTGAGTTTCAGGCCGGCTTTAGACTGGCTGTTTTCCTCAAAAATCGGCGTTCCGGTAAAGCCAAACATCTGGGCATTGCGAAAGAACTTCTTGATATTCTGATGGGTCTCACCAAACTGGCTACGATGACACTCATCAAAGATAAACACCACTTTCTGGTCTTTAAGATAATCGATATATTCCAGATAGCGATCGTTGCTGATGGCCCGGTTTAGCTTCTGGATGGTGGTGACAATTAGTTTGTCATGGCGCTGATCCAGCTGCTTGACCAGGGTATGGGTGCTATCGGTACTGTCAACGCTTTCAGCCTTAAAGGCATTAAATTCGAGTGAGGTTTGCGTGTCCAGATCATTACGATCCACCACAAACAGGACTTTTTCCACATCCGGCATCTGCATGATGATCTGGCTGGCTTTAAACGAGGTCAGGGTCTTGCCTGAACCGGTGGTATGCCAGATATAACCGTTCTGATCCGAGCTTTGTACCTGCTCGACAATGTTCTGTACCGCATAAATCTGATAGGGACGCAGCACCATCAGGCTTTTCGTGGTTTCCAGCAGCACCATATACTGGGTCAGCATTTGGGTCAGATGCTGCTGATTGAGAAAAGCCTCGGTAAAGTCGACAATTTCATTGATGTGTTTGTTGCTGACATCGGCCCAGGGAAAGGCAAACTCGATGCCAGTCGTACCGTTAGAGTAGTAACGGGTATTGTTGCCATTACTGATCACAAACAGCTGGATAAAACCAAACAGGCCCTGTCCGGCCCAATAGGCTTCACGGATATAGCGCTGGGTCTGGTTAAAGGCTTCGGCTATTTCCATCCCGCGCTTTTTCAGCTCGATCTGTATCAATGGCAGGCCATTGACCAATAAGGTCACATCAAAACGGCTGGTGCGGCCATTATAGTCGCGGTGATCAATGGTGATCTGATTAGTCACCTGATAGATGTTCTTGCTTGGATCATCTGACAGGAAAAAGATATGCTTGCTGCTGCCATCATCAAATTTGACCGGGAACAGATCCCGCAAATTCTTAGCCCGTTCAAACACTGTACCAGTATTGAGAAAGCTAATAACCTGCTTCCACTCGGTTTGAGACAAAGGTGCCAGGCCATTAGCACGTTCAATCTGGGTTTTCAGGTTGGACAGTAGCTGGCTTTCGTCCTTGAGCGTCACTGAGGCATAACCCAGTTGCTTAAGCTGGCCCATCAGTTCATTTTCAAGTTGGTATTCGCTTTGTACTGTCATTATTTTCTCTTAATTAAAACTATGTTTAACAAACATTTACGCAAAAAAATAACTAAATTTAGCTAAAAATAACTAAGTTTAGTTATTTTTAGCTATTTTCCAAGTTTTACCTTCTGTTTTAATTAAGCCATTTAAGCGCATTTTCTGCATTAGATTCCTAATTCTATTAATTTTTTTTGATTCATCTAAAACTTGAGGTAGTTTATCAAGTAATAGTTTTTCTAACTCAAAACGCTTGGCTTGACCAAACTTTTTTAAATATTCCAAAATCAGTCCCTGATAATGCTGATCATCCAAACCACGCATCTCTAGATATTCAGTTTTTTGATCTGTATGCTCAGCAACATCGGCTGAAATGCAGTAGTTGGGCTTTCGACCTTCAATCAAGCCTTTTTTCCAAGTTTTGGCTTGTTCAATTTGCTGAGCCACAACCTAAATTCTTATTTCCACTCAGTTTCAACTTTATTCAGAATCTGCTGGGTAAAGACAATAAGCTGGGTAACTTCCTCTAAATTAAATGTATTAAATTTAAAGTGTGCTCCCCAAAATTTATTGTTCTGCTCATATCTTTGTTCAGATATTGGAAAGGGACTCTTTTTGAGTAGCACTTTAGCTTTTTTAACAATTTCATCCGTCGGATGCTGAATATACATATTTACGCTACAACTCATTGGGGATTCATTAACATGTAAATTTAATACTGTATCAGACCAATCTTTCCAATGATTACCAATAAAACGCAATGCAGGGGTACCATCCCAATTGTGTCTTCGCATACCGACTTTATAATCCTCTATTTTTTCTTGAATCTTATTATTAATATGATCAATGATCTCTTGATAGCACTCTTCACGTAGATTTACTAATTCTTGAATGCTTTTCATATTTTCAACAACAAAATTAACCTTTTCCATATTTAGATCCAGTAGCTCATGAAAACTATTTAAATGTAATAAGAAATCTCGCGCGAATATGAGCCATTTACTAAGTGGATTAGCGATTAACTGTGAACCTAACGCTCTTTGAACATTTTCAGATAAATCTGTAAATGACAGACCAGACCACTGCTTAATTCGGCTCACACCATTTGGGCTTAAAATCAAAAGAACGAGCTGTTTTTCTGTTGCTGATTCAGATAAATCTTTATTAATCTCTGCTAATTTTTCTTTGCCCCATACAACATAATCATCAAATGGATTATTTTGTATATGATGAACTTTAATTTCTACGATGATCAAAGCACTATCAGTTTCCAACCACAAATCAATGAATTTATTTCCTTGAGTTGATTGTTGGGTCTGTAACTGAACAAATTGACCCAATTCAATATCTTGATATCCAGATAAATCCCGAATTACTTCTATAAATCCATTATAAAAACTAGAACCTAATCCATGTTTTTGCTCAGGATCTAAAAAGAATGCTAATAATTCAGTTGTAGGATTTTCATAGTGACTATTCACAGCAGTATCAAAGATCGTTAGTTCCCGCTCAGGGGTTTTATGCTGCTGTGCTTTAAGCAATAAATTTTCATATCTTTGTAATTCTTTATCGTCTAATTCCGCCATATTTCCTCTTTTCTAATCTAAAAAGCCAAACCTCCCTATAAGATTTGGCTTTAAAAAATTAAACAAACATCTGCTGCAACAAGCCTTTTTTCCACGTTTTCGCCTGTTCTATTTGCTGTGCTACAACTTCAATTTTTTGGTCGATGGAGGATAAGAAATTGGCGATTTTGGTTTGTTCCACTAAGCACGGAACTTTGATTGGAAGTTGCTTTAAATCATTTAAACCGATTCGTTTTCTTGTTGATCCTGTACTTACATCAGATGCATTCTGTCTAAAATCTTGATAATTAATTTGATAAAACATAAAAATAAATGAATAGTTTTGTTTATCAACAACTAAGCGAATTCCATCTGAACACATTACATAACGATTATGATGTTTAGGAACAATACAGCAACGGGCAACAGGATCACCCATTTTGGAAATTAGAATTTCCTCTGGATAAATATTACAACTTAATAGTTCATTAGCTTTTTCAACAGACGTATAGAGTTTATAGCCATTTAAAAATGCCCCATGACCTATGTTCTGAAGTTGAATAATTCTAATACCTGATTCAGTGTAATCCTCAGACTTTAAATTTGACCCAAATGGGCCACCTGTGAAACTCCACTTAATATTGGTATCTACAGAGTCTATTAATGTCTTCTCCTCCCACTCCCCAAACTCACTACCGTCATCTGCTTTAAAACGAATCTGCTGACTAAACAGCTTTTGCATCATGCCCTGTTTATATTGGCTGAGCAGTTCGTGTTTTTGGGTCAGTTGGCTCATCTTTTCATCCACAGCGGAAAGAAAAGAAGCGATTTTGGTTTGTTCTTCTTTTAAAGGAGGAAAATGAAAATCAATTGAGCGAATAGCTTGAAAATTTAGCCCTTCTCTACCGCCACCAGCTTGCTTAGACTGAATTGCATTTTGCCCATTTTCAGAACTTAAAAAAGATTGAACAAAAATAGGATCATCATGTGGTGTACGAATAATACAGACATGCTGATTTACATTAGCTTCAGTAAAATCGTGTGGAACAACACAACTACGACCAATAGAAGCGCCAGTGATATTGAGCAAAATATCATTTGCTATGACTTTGCTTCCTGACATTTTTAAATGAGTTTCTTCAGGGATATAAGCTACATCATCTAAAAGAAGTTGGTCATTATTAACATTTTGGCTTCTAATAAATATAATGCCATGATCGGTATATGCTTCTGCACCACCTCTTGGTGTACTGCCACTACCAACCTTTGATGCAATATTTCCAATTTTTTTATTCGACCAATCCCCATCAAACTCTTTAAATCTTAACTTAGGCGTCGCCATTACTTCACCTCCGCAAACGGTGAAGCGATCCCAAGCTCTTTACAGAAATCTGCAATCAGCGCATCAGTTTTTTGACTGTCTTTTTCAAGCTGTTGCAGCTGTTGGGCAATCGCATCCAGATCAATCTCGGCTTCCTCTTCAAAGGTATCGACATAACGCGGAATATTCAGGTTGTAATCGTTGTCTTTGACTTCCTGTAAAGTTGCTACATGCGCATACTTTTCAATCTCCTGACGGGTTTCAACGGCTGCAATGATATTTTCCAGATGCTCCGGCAATAGCTTGTTTTGATTCTTCTGCTTTTCAAACTCGTTGCTGGCATCAATAAACAGAATATTGCCGCTATGCTCACGGTTTTTCTTCAACACCNNAATCAGGTACTGACGAATCACGCCCTCACTGGAACCTCGGAACAATACGCCATGCGGTAACACCACCGCCATCGTGCCATTGTCATCCAGTTGATACAGCATGTGCTGCACAAAAGCCATATCGGCTTTCGAGCTTGGTGCCAGTTTGCCATAAGCGGCAAAGCGTTCATCCTGTAGAAATAACGGATCGGCTGACCAGTTGGCTGAAAATGGCGGATTGGCCACCACCGCATCAAACTTTTTATCCAGATGCTGCGGACGGGTCAGGGTGTTTTCCTGCTTAATGTCGAACTTAGCAAAATGCACATCATGCAGAATCATGTTCATGCGCGCCAAGTTGTAGGTGGTACGGTTCATTTCCTGACCGTAAATCATATCCACGTCTTGGACTTCACGTTTGACCCGTAACAACAATGAACCTGAACCACAAGTCGGGTCATAGACTGAACGTAAACGCTCCTTGCCTTGGGTGACAATCTTGGCCAGTAAAGTCGATACGGTTTGCGGGGTATAGAACTCACCGGCTTTTTTGCCGGCACCGGAAGCAAACTCACCAATCAGGTATTCGTAGGCATCCCCCAGTACATCGGCTTCAGTATTGGAAATATCAAAATCAATATCATCCAGATGACTGAGGACTTTCGCCACCAGTTCATTGCGGTCGCTGGCATTGTTGCCGAGCTTGGTGGAGTTCAGATCCAGATCTTCAAACAGATTCGCAAAGTCATCAGCAGAGTCTGTGCCCAAAGTGCTTTGCTCAATTGATTTCAACGTCGCGGTGAGCTCATCCAGAATAAACTCACCCTCACGCCCACGCTGCGCCAAACTATGAAATAGCTGTTTCGGGCTTAAGGCATAACCCACTTCTTCAATGGCATTCTTTTTGATTTCTTCAATATACGGCACATGCTCAGGATGGCTTTCATCTAGCTCAAGAAAGCTGACTTCTTCACCCTCTAACAACTCATTGGCAAAGTTCACCGCTTTTTCTGATAGATACTTAAAGAAAATAAAACCCAGGATGTAATCACGGAATTCATCTGCCCCCATGGTGCCGCGCAAAGTATTGCAATATTCCAAAGTTGTTTTTGTAGCTGTTGCAGTTGCACCTGGGTCATTGTTATAGAAGTCCAAATAAGTAAATCATTAATCAAATGATTTTACCTAAAATTCTAAATCATGCAGCAGTAAAAAAGGTGGAAAAAGACATAAATTGTCGTATGACTTAAATTATGAACAACAGCTAGTGATTTTCATCCTAATTAAAAAGAGTGTAGTAAGTTGCTACATTTTTTAAATTACTTCCTTTCCGAAAATCTCATTCAAGCGTTTTCTATTGGCTTGAACAAAGTCTCGATCGTTTTTTAATTTATATTTCATTTCTTTTTTGAACTCATTCATAGAGACGCCTGGAGTAGAAAACTCCATTTGAAATAAATTATCATTTACTATGACATTAGCTTGAGAGTCCGTTAGACAGCCTTCCGGCTTAAACCATTTACTCAACTCTTTATAATTAGGATCATTGGCATAGATATACCAGGAGCGTACAGTCATATCGAATTTAGCACCCAATTCTTTCACCAAAGCATTATCATTAAAGTCTACATCTAGATAAATTTTAGTTTTTTCATTTGATTGTGGAATCAGGATTTCTTTTTGACCATTTATAATTTTAAATCGAACACCCACTACGGGACGACCTTTCTTAATACTGTCATACTCTAATTTCAGACTGGTTTTATTATTAATTTCCTCAACAATTTTATCTAGAATATAACGTCTAAAATCGACCCAGCGATCATACTTTTTATCACCGATGTCGATTAATGCCTTTAAATTCTCTAATGATAGTTCAACTTCATAGGCATCTAGGTTAGCGTACTTGAACTCATTTTTAACAATATAGGAATATAGACTCATACTAGTTACAGAGTCTAGGGCAAATAAGTCCTTTAACTGGTAAGTGGTAAAATTACCATTTGCCAGGCGGGTAAAATAAGGTAAGACCTCACTGGTAAAACGAATCTGTAAAGCATTCTTTGAATCGTCTTCCCAGCGTAGTTCCCGAATAATCGGTACCACTGAATGTACTTTTTTTACTTTTCGCTTGAGATCATCTACAGGCTCTTCAATAACAAAATGAGCAACCCGAGATGAGAGTTCTTTATAAATCCGGTCGATAGCAACATTAATAGAATTCTTTTTATTGAGTCCTAGTAACTCACCCAGATCATCTTTATGCAGATAGATATAAGTTTGCTCGGTAATCTCATGATCTAGATTATTTTTTTCACCATAATTTGCAACCGCCATCGCATAAAGCAGTGCCTTATATTCATTAGAGGACAGTTCAATCGGTCGAATTAAACGGTTACTGGTACTCACCACTCCGTTATGTCGAATATTGCCAATGCAATAGGGTAAATATTCTATTTCTTCTTTTTCGTTAAGATCGCTCATAAGTGGAAAATTAAAAGTTGTTTTCCCTACTTATACATAAAAGTGGAAGAATATTCAATATATTCACCTTAGAGATTAATTTCAAACATTGATACTTCTAAATTAAGGTCTAAAAGTTAAAAGTGGAAAGCATGTCACTGCTTTTTTCAGATTTTGATTAATACCTCAGCTTAAGGTGGAAAAAATATATTTTTTTCCACTATACAGTGACAAGTTTTCCACTTTAATTTCCCAAAGCTAAGCTAAATCACTTTCTTTTCATTTTTTTGTGGCCAAAAAATACCGTTATAAGTGAAAAAATCCTAATATTTACCACTTTTCAGTGACAAACTTTCCACCTTTAGAAAGAATCAAGTACTAAATCGGACTTTTTTTTGCAATTTTCAAGGTGAAAATCTGCTTTATCCACAGATAAAAAATTAAGCGTGACAAACCTTCCACCTTAAAAATAAATATTTAAGACTTATCAACAGTTTATATATATGATTTTTAATAATTTAATAGAAAAAAAAGGGGGGTAAAAAAAAACTGATGACAAAGCTTCCACCATAGTGACAAACCTTCCACTTTTCG
>DKLL01000123.1 GCA_002455755.1 Acinetobacter sp. UBA6641 | reverse complement strand
GGTTGTCGTGGAATGCCAAATTTTTCTTTATAGGGAGATTTCATATACCCGATTATTGGCATTTTAAGCTCAGTCATAATCACTTTTTCTGATAAGTTCAATTAAATATATTCAGTTTATCGAGAATGTTTTTAGATTAGAATAGTAAGCTGTTCTAATTTGATAACTTATTGAGACCTTTAATGGCTGCTTTCAACGTCGAAAAGATTACTCACGTCCACCACTGGAATGACACTTTATTCTCTTTTAAAACAACTCGCGATACAGCATTACGTTTTAAAAACGGACAATTTGTGATGATCGGTCTTGAAGTGAATGGTAAGCCTTTAATGCGCGCTTATTCAATTGCAAGTGCTAATTATGAAGAAGAATTAGAGTTTTTCTCTATTAAAGTGCCAGATGGTCCTTTAACTTCTATTCTGCAAAAAGTAAAAATTGGTGATGACATTCTAGTTTCACGCAAACCGACAGGCACTTTGGTTCTTGACGATTTAAATCCGGGTAAAAATTTGTACCTTCTTTCTTCTGGTACCGGTCTTGCGCCTTTCCTTTCTGTGATTCGCGACCCTGAAACGTATGAACGTTTTGAAAAAATCATTGTGGTTCATGGTACACGTTTCATTTCTGAACTGGCTTACCAAGACTTGATTGAAAATGAAATTCCAAACCATGAATTCTTCAGTGAGTTAGGCGCTAAAGAAAAACTGGTGTATTACCCAACTGTAACGCGTGAAGATTTCCACACTCAAGGTCGTGTAACTACTGCCATTGAAACTGGTCAATTGTTCGAAAAAATTGGTCTGCCACGTTTCAACCCGGAAACTGACCGTGCAATGCTTTGCGGTAGCCCGGCATTCCTGGACGACGTTGCGGCTCTTCTTGACCAGCACGGTCTAAAAGAATCTCCACGTATGGGTGTTCTAGGCGACTACGTAATTGAACGTGCATTCGTTGAAAAATAAGATGTTTTGAATCTAAAAAACCGAGCTGAATTGCTCGGTTTTTTTTATTTTCTCATTTAATTACTCAGATGCATGTGCAAAAGGCTTATTCTCTTTGCGTTCTTGTAAGGCTTTTTGAATCACCCGATATCCTGCCGTTAAACCTAAACTTGCCATAATTAAAGCGACGACAATATCCGGCCACATGCTCCCCGTACCAAACACACCAACCGCAGCCAAAATCACCGCGACATTGCCAATTGCATCATTACGGCTACACAGCCAGACCGACTGCATATTTGAGTCACCGTCACGAAAGGCATATAAAATCACGGCCGCAGTGACATTGGCAATTAAAGCAAGCAGACCAATTGCTCCCATAGTCATGGCTTCGGGCGCAATGCCTTGCACATAGGCATAGAGCGCTTTTGCAATGACCACAAAACCAAATAGCGCCATGGTGATGCCTTTTATCAACGCCACTGTAGCACGCCAGTATAGGCTTGCACCCAATACGGCCAGTGAAATGCCATAATTCACCGCATCACCAAAGAAATCGAGTGCATCTGCCCACAGTGCTGAAGAGTGTGCATAAGCGCCGCCAATCAATTCCACGATAAACATCACAATATTAATAATGAGCGCAATCCACAAAGCCGTCCGAAATTTGCTATTTGGCTTTTGCGGTGCAGGTTCATGACTACAAGTACATGCCATTTTTATCACCTCTATGACTTTATTCATAACCTTGTTTATATTATTGTTATTCAAAACTATGGAGTAACTCCAAGGTCAAGTATGAATACACCTAAATATTATTTAATTAAAGAATTAGCCAATAAAACTCAGCTCAGCACGGACACAATCCGTTTTTATGAGAAAAAGCAGCTGATCCAGCCGAGTTTTCGGGCGGATAATAATTATCGCTATTATGATGAAAATACATTCAAACGACTGATGTTTATTAAACGCTGTCGCACTCTCGATATTTCACTCGGCGAGATTGAAGCGTTGCTTGAACTTGAACAGCAGCCCTCGCAAAGCTGCCATGCAGTGAATCAGCTGATTGAACAACATATTGAGCAAGTCACTGATAAAATTATAGAATTACAAAAATTCCAACAACAGCTCATCCAGCTACGTGCTTCTTGCAGTAGCACCAAAACCATTGACAGCTGCCAGATTTTGAAGCAGCTCGAAGCCGAAAATAAGGAAATATCCAACTAATTTACTAGGTTGAATCATTTTTTTAGATCCCTACAATAAAGCCATAGTTTTTTTATGCCTTTAATGACATGACCATTTCCCACGTCACCGAACTTCTCTCACCTGCCGGCTCCCTTAAAAACATGCGCTATGCTTTTGCCTATGGTGCCGATGCTGTATATGCAGGTCAGCCACGCTATAGCTTACGTGTGCGTAACAACGCATTTGATCATGACAACCTGGCAATTGGCATTGCCGAAGCGCATGCCTTGGGTAAAAAATTCTATGTGGTGGTGAATATCCAGCCGCATAACTCGAAGTTAAAAAACTTCATTCGTGACCTGGAACCTGTCATTGCCATGAATCCAGATGCACTGATCATGTCCGATCCGGGTTTAATCATGATGGTACGTGAACATTTTCCAGACATGCCTGTACATCTGTCTGTACAGGCCAATGCCGTGAACTGGGCAACGGTCAAGTTCTGGAAAAACATGGGGCTGACTCGTGTCATTCTGTCACGTGAACTTTCTATCGAAGAAATTGAAGAAATTAAAAATAATGTCCCTGACATGGAAATTGAAGTTTTCGTGCATGGTGCATTATGTATGGCTTATTCCGGTCGTTGCCTGCTTTCTGGCTATATGAATAAACGTGATGCCAATCAAGGCGCATGCACCAATGCCTGTCGCTGGGATTATAAAATTCACGAAGCAGCTGAAGATGAAACTGGAGATGTGATTCCAGTTCAACAAATTGAAGAATCATCAGCATGCTGCAAAAACCAAGATGCCGATGAGCAACACGCCAGAGAACAACACCAATTTGGCGAGCCGGTTTTATTACAACGCAATGAAGAAGACATGTTTGCAGCCGAAGAAGACGAACATGGCACCTACTTAATGAACTCTAAAGACTTGCGTGCGGTACAGCACGTCGACCGTTTAACCAAGATGGGCATTCATTCCTTAAAAATTGAAGGTCGTACCAAGTCCTATTTCTACTGCGCACGTACTGCACAGATTTACCGTAAAGCCATTGATGATGCTATAGAAGGCAAACCTTTTGATCCGGCACTGATGACTCAGCTGGAAGGCCTGGCGAATCGTGGTTATACCGAAGGTTTCCTGCGTCGTCATATTCATAGTGAATATCAAAATTATGAAACCGGTTCATCGCGTTTTGACCATCAGCAATTTGTCGGTGAAGTATTAGAACGTAACGGTGACTACATCAAGATTGAGGTAAAAAACCGCTTTGTGGTGGGTGACTCGCTTGAGCTGATTACCACTTCAGGCAATATCACGTTTACTTTAACAGAAATGAAAGATAAAAAAGGTAATCTGATTGAGGATGCCAAGGGCTCAGGTCATATCGTGGATATTCCTGTCCCTGCCGATGTAGACATGAACTTTGCCCTGCTGATTCGCAACTTGCCAAATTCAACGGCAGATATTTCAGCATCATCTTTGGCTTATTAAGCCATCTAGTTTGAGAGATCAGGATGGCTTTACTGATTACCGATAAATGCATCAACTGCGATATGTGTCTGCCTGAATGTCCGAATGAGGCCATTTATGAAGGCGACAAGGTGTATGAAATTGACGTGAAGCGCTGTACAGAATGTGTCAGCTTTTATGAGCACCAAACCTGTATAGCCGTGTGTCCAATTGAGTGCATTATCCCGCATCCTGAGCATGTAGAAACACAAGAGCAATTGATGCAGAAGTTTAAGGGTTTGAATTTATTTAAATTTTGAAAAAACTTTGGAAATGGAATAAAACTTGCTTAATTAAGTTCGATAAACTTGGGGAAAGAACAATAAAAAAGCGCAAAACAAAAAATGTAAAAAATTAAAATAACTAGGGAAATGGCAGTGATAAAAAAAGGAACCCAGAGTTAGCGTGCTGAGTTCCTATAAACAGGGTAAAAACAAAAACTTGGGGAACTAAAGCCAAAGTGTGTAGCACACTTTGGCTTTTTTTTATTTACTGCCCGGAACGGATAATGTAGTCAAAAGCCGACAGTGATGCCTTGGCACCTTCACC
>DKLL01000122.1 GCA_002455755.1 Acinetobacter sp. UBA6641 | reverse complement strand
ATCCTGGGTAATCACAATATTGTCAAAATGCTGCCCCAATTGGTTAATGTTCGGAATGATCTGATCCGCATTGGCTACAGCCAAGTTGCCACCCGGGGTAAAACCATTTTGTACATCTACAACAATCAAAGCACTATTCTTTTGCATAATTCACAGTCCATTCTTGCCTATCATCATTTTTGTTAAGCATATAACAAAATAAATTTCAGTATTTAGGCTGGATAGTAAAAATAAAATGACTGTGGAAGCAAAGAATCATGACTACATAGTAAATCAACCCTACCATTTGAGCAGTTATAGAGCATTTTCCCCCGACGCGTAATAAAGAGATAGAAATAAAAATAGCCCGCCAAAGCGAGCCATTTTCATCAGTCAAAGCCTTAAGCTTGAGTTTGCATACGGCGAACCAGAATCAGCATAAAGAGTGCTGAAATCACGATACATGGAATGGCGGCTGAAATAACCCCAGCTGCCCCAAATCCTGCAGCCAGCAACTGACCAGCGATTGCTGGCCCAAGCATTGCCCCTACACGACCTACAGCTGAAGCCATACCCACGCCTGTTGCACGTACTTCAGTTGGGTAGACAATACTACCAAAAGCATAAAGTACACCTTGGCAACCAATCACGAATGCACCCACCAATGCCGAAGCCATATACATTTGGGTCAATGAACTTGCTGCATTCAAGCAGAATAAACCAGCCAGAATACCGCCGTACATCAATACAATAACGTAGGCTTTTTTCCAGCGGTCCGTCAGCATACCCAGTATAATGGTACCAATCATTGCACTGACCATAAAGAAGAATTGTGCAGTACTGCCTTCTTTACGAGTAAAGCCCAGTTCCATAAACAGTGAAGGCAACCAGCTCAGCATGATGTAGACCACCATCAGGGTGAAGAAATAGCTCACTGAAATTAAACAGGTGCGCATCAAGTTACTGCTATTGAACAAATCTTTAAAAGAACCCTGTGTGGCAACAGCAGTTTTAGGGGTATTTTGTGCTTTTAAAAATTCACGTGATTCTGGTAGAAATTTCATCATGATAGGAATCACGATAATCGGCAACAAACCACCTAAATAGAAAATGTTTTTCCAGTTGGAGCCAAAATCTAAACTCGCAATATATGACAAAATGGCCGCACCCACAGGCATACCACAATACATCAGGCCTACAGCACGTCCCCGGTTCTCAGGCTTAACCGCTTCAGATGCCAGCGTGATCAAGTTTGGCATTGCTGCACCTAAACCGGCACCAGCTAAAAAGCGAACCAATAACAAGGTATTGAAACTGCTTATCCATACGGTACATAAGGTAAATACGGCAAATACGGCGACTGACCAAATCAGTACTTTTTTACGACCAATCCGGTCTGAATAACGTCCACCAATCAGAGCACCCGGCAATAACCCTAGAATTCCTGCGCTAAAAAATACTCCTAACTGAGAACTGTCTAAGCCAAAAGCTTCACGAATACCTGCTGCTGCAATACCGGCAGCCTGAATATCCAATCCTTCAATTACAGCAATTAAGAAACAGATTGCTACGGTAATGACGGAATGCTTGTTATCTGATCTTTCCATTGGAAAATCCTTGTGCAATCAGTATCCAAAATAGAACAGCATCATCCACGAGTCTGGACATTCAAATAACTACCAATAAGTGGAATAATNNCAGATAGTCGCAAAAACACTTAATCAGGTTTAATCAGTACAAAAAAATGAACCTGAGCAGGATGATTTCAATTATGAAAATCATCCTGTGCGAAAAGGATTAAAATTTATTAATAGTTTTTATTAATTATTCTTGTCGTTTTTAATAATCATTTTTATAAATTAATTGATTGTTTCATATAGCTTTCATGTCTATGCTGAGCTGTATTAAATATTAAATTCTGATGTTTTTACCCGGAATTATCGAGTTCATTGGGTTAGGCCTAGATTTTTTAAAATCGAAGCAGTCCTTTCCCAGTCCAAAAAGCGATTTATTATTGCTTTAAGACGATTAAAATTTCCATTCGAATGCATTATTTCCATTCGAATGCATTTAAAAAAATGACCGGGATTTTGTTTGTTAGATTTTTCACTTGCTTTTCATAAAGTTTTTAGATGGTTTGACTAAAGCATATTGTTCTTCACCGCTTGTTCGTTCATAATTTGCATAAGCATTATTCAATTACGCTCAATCGTAGTGAAATTGCTATAAATCAAAATACGCACCCATCCAAATTTATGTTTTTCTACCTCAGCCGGATGGACAAATAGGATATTTTTTCAAAATGACTCAGCAAGCACAGATCATCCAAGGTTCAATTGTCGCAATCGTCACTCCGATGTTTGAAGATGGCAGCGTAGATTGGAAGGGTCTAGAAAAGCTCGTTGAGTGGCATATCGCACAAGGTACCAATAGTATTGTTGCTGTAGGCACAACTGGTGAAGCTTCAACCTTAAGCATGGCAGAACACACCAAAGTCATCGCCGAAATCATTCGCGTAGCCAACAAACGTATTCCTGTGATTGCAGGTACGGGTGCCAATTCTACCCATGAAGCAATCGAACTGACCAAAGAAGCCAAAGAGCTGGGCGCAGATGCTGCCCTCCTGGTCACGCCTTATTACAACAAACCAACCCAAGAAGGTTTATATCAGCATTATAAAGCGATTGCTGAAGCGGTAGACTTACCTCAAATCCTGTATAACGTTCCGGGCCGTACTGGTGTGGACATGCTCAATGAAACTGTAATCCGTCTGGCTGACATTCCACAAATTATTGGCATTAAAGATGCGACCGGTGATGTAGCTCGTGGTAAACAACTCATTGAAGGATTAAACGGCAAAGACATGACCGTTTACTCTGGTGATGATGCCACTGCATACCAGCTCATGGGTTGTGGTGCTAAAGGCAACATTTCGGTTACTGCCAATGTTGCGCCTAAAGAAATGAGCCTGATCTGTGCTGCTGCACTCGCGGGTGATACAGAACGCGCTGAAGCCTTAAATGCTGAAGTTGCAAATTTACACAATATTTTATTTTGTGAATCTAACCCAATTCCTGTGAAATGGGCACTTCATGAAATGGGCTTGATTGGTACCGGTATTCGCTTACCATTAACTCCTCTTGCAGAACAATATCGTACCCCATTGCGTGAAGCACTGAACGCTTCGGGTGTCATTAAATAAAGAGCACAACACTATGCAATTACGTTTTGGTTTAACCCTTGCACTTTCGGCATTCAGTTTAGCGGGTTGTAGTTCCATGGGAATCAGTAACGGTTCACTGGACTATAAAAATACAGCAACCCTTGAACCTCTGAAATATCCGGAAGGTTCAATGGTTCGGCCAGCAACGCCATTGTATCCATCTCCAACGGTTGACCCGCTTGCGATTGAACATGCACCCAAGCTTGAAAACAAGCGTGGCAACCGTTTTGCTCTACCACGTCCAGACAAGGCTCAGATCAATGCAGTAGCCAATGATCAGAATGACAGTACAAATGTCGGTCGTCCACAGCTGGTTCGTGATGGAAATCAAAATCCTCTGCTCAAAATAGATGGAAATTCTGCTACAATTTGGCAGTACACTCTTGCTACCCTCAGCAGTCTGAACCATACCATTGTGGGTCAAAGTAAAAATCGTTACGAAGTGACTATTAAGATTGATCAGCAGATTTATGTATTAAGACTGACCTCTGTAGGCACAAGCAACAACATCGCTGTATTCAATGCCGATAACAGCTTTGCAGACCAAGAAAAAGCTGCAGAACTGTTAACCCAGATTTACCAAAATTGGCCAGCCTAGTCGTACTAGGCATTTTTTTTTGAAAAAGGTTCCCCCATGTTGAAACAAACCTTGCTCTATACTGGTAAAGCGAAATCTGTTTATGAAACAGACAGTGCAGATCACCTTATCCTGGTTTTCCGTGACGATGCTTCTGCATTTAACGGCGAAAAAATCGAACAGCTGGATCGTAAAGGCAAGGTGAACAACCGTTTTAACGCCTTCATCATGGAAAAATTGGCTGCTGCTGGCATTGAAACTCACTTTGAAGAGCTTCTTTCTCCTACTGAAGTTTTAGTTAAAAAATTGAAAATGATTCCAGTTGAATGTGTAGTACGTAACTATGCTGCTGGTTCATTATGCCGTCGCTTAGGCGTAGAAGAAGGTAAAGAGCTTGTTCCGCCTACTTTCGAATTGTTCTTCAAAGATGATGCTCTTGGCGATCCAATGGTGAACGAATCTCAAGCAATTGCTTTAGGCTGGGCAACAGCTGAACAATTGGCGCAAATGAAAGAACTTACCTACAAAGTGAACGAAGTGCTTAAAGACTTGTTTGACGCAGGTAATATGCTGCTTGTTGACTTTAAACTTGAATTTGGTGTGTTCCACGACCGTATTGTACTGGGTGATGAATTCTCTCCAGACGGTTGCCGCCTATGGGATAAAGACACCAAGAAGAAACTCGACAAAGACCGTTTCCGTCAAGGTTTAGGCGGTGTGGTTGAAGCTTATGAAGAAGTTGCTGCACGTTTAGGTATCGACCTTTCTGATATCTAATCTGTCATCTGATTCAAAAAGACCGGGCTGTTTAGCTCGGTTTTTTATATTCCTTAAAATCGAAAAAACAGATGTTACTAATAAAAATGATCGTTTTTACAATATTATGATTTTTACTTAAAATGGCTTACATAGCAGGTAACACATGTTGGCCTAGATGGCTTGAAGACATCTTGCTTACCGACCCAGATTTTTTAGTTTACCCTCTAGGATGTATCTCCCCCAAGACATCCTATTTTCAGCCCAATCCGTCGTATGGATTGGGCTTTTTTTGTCTTACTGCTGCTGTTCCTGTTGCTAACGACGCTGTTGTAAACGTTCTCCTTCCACTTCGCGTTTATTTCGAGCGGACTCATACAGCTTGGTGCCTTTTAATTCAGGAGGCATGTAGTCTTGCAAGACAAAATGCTCTGGATAATTGTGCGGATACAGATAATCCACACCATAACCCTGTTGTTTCATCAATTTGGTTGGGGCATTGCGTAAGTGTAGCGGCACAGGCAAATTCGCGGTTTTTTCCGCCAAGTCCAGTGCCTTATTAATCGCCAGATAAGTGCTGTTACTTTTGGCACTGGTCGCCAAATATACTGCACATTGACCCAGGATAATACGACATTCAGGCATACCCACAGCTTGAACCGAACGGAAACACTCGCCTGCTAACAACAAGGCATTCGGATTCGAGTTGCCAATATCTTCTGAAGCGGCGATCAGCATACGACGGGCAATAAACACCGGATCTTCTCCACCTTTGAGCATACGCGCCATCCAGTACAAGGCAGCATCCGGATCACTGCCGCGTATGGATTTAATAAATGCCGAAACCAGATCATAATGCTGCTCGCCAGATTTATCATAACGGGCAATATTCTGCTGGGCCACCTTGACCACTCTGGCATTGGTAATGATATTTTCTACATCGGTTTCAAAAGTACTTGCTATTAAATCCAGTAAATTGAGTGCTTTACGTGCATCACCAGCAGCAAATTGCAGTAATGCTTCGTATTCTTCAATTTGGATATAACGTTCTTTTAAAAAGGCATCCTGCTGTATGGCATTATTCAACAAAGTTCGGATTGATTGATCATCCAGAGCATTTAAGGTATACACCTGACAACGCGATAACAAGGCATTGTTAACCTCAAACGATGGATTTTCTGTGGTCGCGCCAATTAAGGTAATTTTACCCTTCTCGACTGCATTCAATAAGGCATCTTGCTGCGACTTGTTAAAACGATGAATTTCATCAATAAAGACGACAGGGGTCAGTAAATCACCACTTTCGGCAATCACTTCACGCAGTTCTTTTACCCCGGTATTCAGTGCCGATAAACTGACAAATGGCCGGTCCACCGCTTGTGCCAAAAGCAAGGCAATCGTGGTTTTTCCAACTCCCGGTGGTCCCCAAAAAATAATGGAAGGTAAATGTCCCTGATCAATCATTTGGCGTAAGGGTGCACCCGTCCCTAATAGATGATCTTGACCGATAATTTCGGACAAATCACGCGGACGCAGTCGTTCAGGGAGTGGGATATGGCTCTCAGACATCTTGTTATTTCTTTACTGTACTTAAAGTAAGTCTACTATGTAATTTTAATATCGCGTATTTCAAATGAACCGATTTACAAAAAAATCCTATTGTTACTTTTAAATACTCCGCATCATTATGCTGTCTATTTTAAGTGAATTTAATTTTAAATGGCGTTCAAATGATTGTGAAAAAGAGAGAAGTTGATTCAGTAAAATAAGTAGACCACCAAAAATACAAACTTAATAATTCTACTTCTAAATGTTCATGTGTATAATTATGTGAAATACATCACACTTTTAGGCATTTTGATTATTTGAATGAGGGAGCTTTATGGAAAATATTTTCAGAAACAAGCGAATACCTCGTAATCAGGAGTGCACAACATCTACGCAACAGCGCATTGCACCCCCTCAAAATCAATTATCAGCTGAAAACCTTGTTATTCAAAATGTCCTCGATCAATTACCGGTGCTGGTCTGGGTCAAAGACAGACAGCATCAGTATTATTATAATCAAGCGCTTTGTGACTATATTGGTCAGGCTATCCATCTAAAGCATAGCGATGAGTCTCGAAGATTCATTCATCCTGATGACTATCCGAACTTCAATACACTTTGGCAAAATGCTTTGCACACTCAACAAGGTTTTGAACAAAAATGCCGAATTCAACACAATGAAAAAGGCTACAGAATTTGCCTGATTTCCGTACAACCGGTACAGCATTTAGATAATCTTGAGTGGATGGTGACCGCCATGGATATTCATGATCATTATTTAAAGCATACCGGGCTGCATCAGCAAGTACAGGTACAGAATAAAATGCTGAATGCCAACATGGAGCATATTCAACTTGTAGCACCGCAGCATCATATTCCCCAACAAAAAATTGTGGAAAAAACTCTTCAACAGGCCATTGAACTCGACCAATTAACCGGCTTATATAATCGTGGCGCATTTAATAAAATTTTAAAAAAAACCATTCAAAATGCTCAGCATCAACACCAGTCTGTAGGCTTTTTGCTGATTGATTTAGACTATTTCAAACATATTAATGACACCTTGGGGCATATTGCGGGTGATTATTTGCTTCAGATCTTAGGGCAGCGTTTGAGGGACTGTTTTCATGAACAGGTGGTGGTTTCACGTCTGGGAGGTGATGAGTTTTCGGTTATTGTGCCGCATCTAAACAACGAGTCTGAATTGCTGAACCTTGCGAAAATAGCACGTCAGCAACTGGATATTCCGATTTGTTATGCCGGGCAATATATTAATGGCGGGATGAGCATTGGCTGTGCCATGTTCCCCCGACATGCAAAAAATAGCTCGATGTTGTTGCGCTGTGCCGATGTCGCCCTGAATGATCTGAAAATGAGTGGCCGTGGTGGCATCCGGATGTTTAAAAGTGCCATGTTTAAGAATATAGAGCTCACCACCACACAGCTTTCATTGGCTCGGGCGATTATTCATAACAATAAAATTGTTCCGGTCTATCAGCCCAAGGTCAATCTTGCAGATGGAAAAGTGATTAGTTTTGAAGCCTTACTGCGCTGGTATGATGCGGACGATCAAATCCAGCTGCCCTCCCATATTTCTTCTGCATTTCAAGACTATGAACTGGCCACGCGAATCAGTGAAATCATGCAGCTGAAGGTTTTTCAGGATATGAACCAATGGCTGACAGCCGGCCTGAAACTGTTACCAATTTCCATCAATGCTGCACCTGTTGAATTTTTAAGGGATAACTATGCTGAAAAGCTGTTAAGCCGAATTGCTCAACTTAAGATTCCCCATCATCTGATTGAAATAGAAATTACCGAACAAAGTCTTTCTGAACGTGGTTCTGACTATGTGATCCGTGCCCTTAAATTATTAAAACAAGCGGGTCTGAGTATCTCATTAGATGATTTTGGTACAGGTCATTCATCCCTGACCCGGTTAAGAGATTATCCGGTTGATTGCCTAAAGATTGATCGAAGTTTTATCAAAAACATGCACAATGATCCTTCGGCGATGGCTATTGTCAAAGCGATTACCCAGATTGGTAACAGTATCTCGCTGGATATTCTGGTGGAAGGCATTGAAAAAAAAGAACAGGTTGATGCCCTTCAGGCCTGTGATTGTCATAGTGGACAAGGTTTTTATTTTTATCCTCCCATGATCTTTCAGGATACCACGCAATTATTGAATCCAGTGCCGCATACAGCACAGCCGATCAGTTCCTCTAGCTAGTTCAGGTACCTTCATACTCGCAGTCGCCCTGTGCTTTAGCAGCTTACAGTGTAACTCGATTACCCGTCTATAAGATGATATCTTGACATGATAGAAGCTTTCCCGATCATGAACAGATTCAACGAACCCAGCGCACAATATATTCATCCAGATCATCTTCATTGACTTCTGTTTCGGAAATACAACGGCCCGCTGCCGATTTTCTGGCTTTGATTACACTAGTGCGAGTGCCTGTAATTAAATAATGCCAGGTAGGCAAATTTTTGCCTTCGTTTAAACGACGGTAGGCGCAGCTTGATGGAAGCCAGTGAATATTGGCCAATTTTTCTGGCGTCAGCTGAATACAATCCGGTACATGTTCCAGCCGCTGTTCATAATTACTGCAACAGGCAGTTTTACAATCTAAAAGCTTGCAGGCCACTTTGGTATAAGCAACTTCTTGCAGATCTTCGTCCTCCAGTTTGATTAAACAGCATAAACCGCAACCATCACATAATGCCTCCCATTCGGCAGGATTAAGTTCAGTTAAAGCGTATTTTTTCCAAAATTGTGGACGCAATTGTTCAGTCATGGCAGAGAAAAAATTGAAAGGAAGCTGCTTATTATAACGCGTTATAACGTGTTCAAGTTCACAATTTAAGAATGTGATTTTTACTTCAAATCATATATTTGCTGTCAAAGTGAACATTTTTTCAACATAAGCATAACACTGTTGGAAATTTTCCGCCCCTATACTAAATCTACTTTAAATCTACTTTGAAAATAACAACACATGGAGAAAGCTTATGTTCCGTTGGGCCATTATTTTTGCAGT